>NZ_JBSGFQ010000012.1:0-170976 GCF_053603495.1 Nonomuraea sp. NPDC004186
CTGCTGCATCTGGAGCAGTACGACGAGGACGACTATTCATAGGCCGGGCGCCCCGGTAGACCACCTCGGCGGGGCGGCACTCCAGCCGTGGATGGCGCCCGCCGCCTCATCACGCCGGCTCGGGCACGCGGGTACGCCGCCTGCTGATTCGTGACCGGGATGGGAAGTTCCCCGCTCGGGTGGAGGAGATCCTCGCCGGGGCCGGCGTCCAGACTGTGCGCACCGGTATCCGGATGCCGCGGATGAACGCGGTCATGGGGCGGTGGGTGCAATCGTGTCGCCGTGAGCTTCTCGACCGCTGCCTGCTGTGGAACGAACGCCACCTGCGGCACGCCCTGCGCGAGTACGAACGGTTCTACAACCGGCACCGCGCCCATCAAGCCTTTGCCCAGGCGGCCCCGCTGCGTACCGTCCCGGATCCGATCACCGATCCAGAGCGAATCGCCGGCTTGAACATACGCCGACGAGACCAGCTCGGTGGAGTCCTCAACGAGTACTCGCATGCCGCTTGAACTGCATGGATGGAGTTTTCGGCAGGCACAGCACCCAGTGCTCGGCCGGAAGCCGTGTGAAGGCGATCAGAGGCATCGGCTGCGACACCTCGCCACGGATGCTTGTCCAGGGTTGCTGTGGCCGCACTACGGCGATGTTGCTTTCCGTGTTTGCCCGGGTGGGGTGTGCAGTTCCTGGGAGGGCTGGTCGTCTACAGGTAGTTGTGCTGATTTCTTCTCTTGTCCCGGTGGTTGTCCGCCTTGGCCGGGTGGGGTGTGCGAAGGGCTGGTCTCGGGAGGTGCGCTCAGCGACGCCTGCTGCGTGCCGGTTGCTGTGGGCCGGCTGTCGGGTTTCGACGGCTTGGGGACGTCCGGCAGCGCGGCTGGAGTATGGGGGTGGTGCCGTGGGGGCGTTGCCTGGGCGGCGGCAGCGGGTGGAGTGGTGCGGTTTCGGCGCGCAGTGGGGGTCGGGCGCGGGCGGCTCGTCGGAGCAATGGCGGAGGCGATGATCCGGCGTGGGGCCGAGGTTGCTCTTGTCGGTGTGGCGTTGGGGCGGGCGGAAAGGGCGGCTGGGGGCGGGCTGGTGGTGTTGCTCTCCGGGATCGGCACTTCGTCGAAGGTGGGGGAGCTGGCGGGAATGCCGATCAGGAGAGCGGCCGCGACGAGGTGGAGGAGGCCGGCCAGGACGGTGGCGGTCCTGATCGCCTGTCCGCGGGTGCGCCGCCGTTCGGTGGTGGCTTGGTGGGGCCGGGTCGTCACCGTGGACGGGTTCTGGTCGCTGGCATGGGTGTTCTCCCGGGGCGTGGGTGGGCAGCGGCAAGCCTTATCGATCTAGACATGGATGGTGACGGTGGTCAAGGGCGGCGGGCAAAGATTTGTCGCCGCGTACCTGCTCGACGTGCGTTTCCACACGTCGAGGGCGTTTTCGAGGAAGGTTTACGGACTGAGTCAGTTGCTGTGAGTTCGCTGGGAGTTGACTCCCAGGTACTCCGCGGAGCGGTTTCAGCGACCTGGACCTTTCACTCTCCGTTACACCTTTTGGGGGTTGGCTGGAACCCCATCTTGGGGCGGATCTTCGCAGCCCGACGGGCCTTCGTGGGTCATTCAACAGTGTGTTCGACTCTTCGGATGGATCACTTTCTGTGGTTCTTGACCGAATGTGCCGTTTTGTGGCGTGATGCGGATGTTTTGCCTCAAGGGATCTTTAGATCCTCCTTATCCGCGACCCCTCGGGGCCGCATGCCTTGTGGAGTGTGCCTGTGTCGCAATTACCCGTCCCACGACCGCAATCGGCCCAACGGTCCGGGCCTAAACGTCACGCACGGTTACGCCGGCATGTCGTTCTCATCACCGCCCTCGCGCTGGTGGCTTCGCTCGCTTCGGCACCGCCTGCCGCGGCGCAGAGTGGCCCGGCAGAGCCCGGACCACTCGCCCTGGCCTCCAGCTGGGTGGCCGCCCAGTCGAGTTGGGTGGCCGCGCAGGTGGCTGGCTGGTTCGCCGAGGAACCGAAGGGCGAGATCCGCCTGAGTAACCAGAAGATCACCCTTCCCGGCCGCGGCGGCGCCTCGACGGCCGCTGCGCAGGCGGCCGCGCCCGGCAAACGGGTCAAGGAGTTGACCGGCAAGCGGTGGCGGTACGGCACCGTCTACGAGCTGGAAGACGGCCGCTCGCAGGCCGAGCTCTCCACCAGGCCGGTGTACTACCAGGATTCCTCCGGCGCCTGGCAGCCGATCGACACCACGGTCGGTTCGGCCGAGGGGGACGGGTTCGTCCACGGCAACGACAAGGCCGGGTTCGAGTCCCGCTTCGGCGACAAGAGCGACAAGCTGGCCCGGATCGCGGTGGGCAAGCGGCAGGTCACCTTCGGCGTGGCTGGCGACGCTCGTCAGATCTCTCCGCAGGTGAACGGCTCGACCGTCACCTACCCCGGCGTGTGGGACGGCGCCGACCTGGTCTACACGGTCACCGCCTCGGGGGTGAAGGAGCACATCGCGCTGTCCAAGCCGCCCGCGGCCGGCACGGTGTTCGCGTTCACCGTCAAGACCGGCGGTGGTATGCAAGCACGGCAGAACAGCGATGGCTCGATCACCTTCGCTGGCCAGGACGACAAAACGGCGTTCACCATCCCGCGCCCGTTCATGTTCGACAGCCAGAACGATCCGGCCTCGCCGTATGGCAAGCGCACCGGCACCATCACCCAGGAACTGAGCGCCGGTCAGGGGGGTGAGGCGACGATCACGCTGAAGCCGGACGCCGCCTGGCTGGCCGCGCCCGAGCGCAAGTGGCCGGTGGTGATCGACCCCACGATCAAGATCAACGACTGGACATTCGACCACTACGACACCTACGTCACCGACGCCTCGGCCAACGGCAACTTCGCCGACTCCTGGAAGCTGCCGGTGGGCAAGAGTTCGGCCGGGCTGAACCGGGCGCTGTTGTACTTCGGCCCTCCCGCCGACGAGGAGGATGTGCTGCCGTTCGGCACCCGGATCGACCAGGCCAAGCTGGAGCTCTACTTCGACCAGGCGCTGGGCGAGAGCGCGGCGGTGACGTTGGCGGCACACGAGATCACCAACAATTCGTGGAACGTGCAGGGCACCAGCTGGAACAACCAGCCCACCTTCGCCGCCACGGCGGCCTCGACGGTGACCCGCAACGTCGGCGAGCTATCGCGCTGGCACAGCTTCGACGTGACCGCCATGGTCAACGCCTGGTACGCCACGGCCGGCGCGCCGATGGGCGGCATCCTGCTGAAGGCGGTCAACGAGGCCAGGACCGCGCCGGTGGGCGGCGTCTCGTACCAGGCGATGGACGACTTCACCGCGGTCGATCCGCTGACCGTCGACCCGACCGCGCACCCGCGCCTGCTGGTGACGTTCGGCAAGCCGTCGGTGACGCTCAACCTGCCGACGGTGGCGACCTCGGTGGGTGCGTCCCTGTCGTGGTCGGCCTACGCCGACCCGACTCCGGGCGACGCGAGCGATGATCTGGTCGAGTACCGGGTGCGCCATGAGTGCCCGTCGGCGTGCCAGGTCACTTCCAACACCTCCGGCGCCATGGCGGGCAGCCTGATCGCCACGCTGGCGCCGGATGTCACCTCCTATGTCGACACCAGCAGCGGCGCCGCCCCGCAGGACGCTGCCGCCCCGGAATACTCCCACCGCGCCGATTACTGGGTGGAGGCGGTGCTGAAGAACGGGCAGGTGGTGCCCTCGCAGAAGGTGCGGGTCTTCCTGCCCAAGCCCGGCTACGTCACGAAGACGTTGTACGCTTCCGCCGACACCACCCTGGCCTCGGGTGAGCCCACCACCGGCCATGATGTGGTGGGACAGCAGAAGCGGCTGCAGGTCGCCAATACCGCAACCACGCTCGCCAATACCCGCGCCGTCACGAAGTTCGACGACTACGCCGCACAGATCCCGACTGACGCGCAGATCGCCGACGCCAAGTTATCGCTGTGGCAGGCCACCGCGACCGGCACCGGCGCATCCTTCACCGCCCACCAGCTGACCAAGTCCTTCGACGAAGCGGCGACCTGGAACAGCCCGTGGACCACGCCCGGCGGCGACTTCACCGCAACGACATTGGCCACCGTCTCCGGTCTGACCGATACCGCCGGCTGGCGGCGCTGGAACGTCACCGACGCGGCCAAAGCTTGGACCTCCACCCCCGGCTCCAACCACGGGCTGCTGGTCAAGGTCGGCAACGAAACCGGCGCGGCCAAGCAATCGGCGCAGTTCCTGGCCAGCGAGACCACCGAGCCACTGCTGCGCCCCAAGCTGGAGGTCACCTACGCCGACACCGGCGCCATCACCTCCCTCTACGCGCCCGGAACCCCCGAGCGGCTGGACGTGGATGAGACCCGCGAGATCCCGGTGATGGTGAAGAACACCACCACCGAGACCTGGCCCGCCAACACCACCGCGGTGTCCTACCACTGGATGCTGCCCAACGGCACCGACATCTCCACCCCCGCCGACCAACTGAAGACACCGATCCCGTACGAGATGCCGCCCGGTGCCACCCTCAGCGTCGACGCCCAGGTCAAAGCACCCGCCTCGGTCGGCAACCTGGCCGAGGGCGCGCAGTTGGTGTGGGACGTGCAAGACACCACCACCAACAACTGGAAGTCGGCCACCCACCACCTCCCGCAGCTACCGCAGCAGATCCGCGTCGACAGCCCGACATCAGACCTGCTCGGGCTGGAGAAGTTCTACGCCTACACCGGCAAGAACACCGGCGCCGGCACCACCGCGCTGGTCAACCCGTACGCCGGCAACGTCGTCTGGAACTACAACGCCTTCTCCAACCCCTCCCGCGGGCCGCAGACCTTCGCCCGCATGACCTACAACAGCCTGGACACGAGCACGGCCTCACTCGGCTACGGCTGGAGCTTGCAAACGAGCACGCTGTCCAAGCTGGGCTCACAGCTACAGTTTCACCCGCCCGGCAAGGACTGGCCCGACCAGATCCGCCTGACCGACGGCGACGGCACCACCCACGTGTGGACGCTCGACACGCACGGCAACACCAAATGCAACCCCAGCGTCTGCGACTACACCCATCCCCGCGGCGTGCACCTGTACCTGCAACGGGTGGCCAAGCCCGACAACTCCACCGAACCATCCGCAGACCCGGACCGGCAATGGGTGTTCACCAAGCCCGACCGCACCCAGTTCTTTTTCGACAGCGAGGGCTCCCAGTCCGCCATCGTGGACAAGAACGGCAACACCATGTCGTTCACCTACGAACGCCGCCACTCCAACAACAAGCCGACCAAGTTCCTGCAGTACATCACCGACGCGGCCGGGCGTCGCACCCTGACCTTCGACTACTACGCCAAGGGCCAGGACTACACCTACATCGACGACGAGAACTGGCAGCCAGTCGACGACACCAAGCTGACCAACCCGCACATCATCGACAACGTCGAGTCGATCACCGACATCGCCGGCCGGAAGGTGACCTTCGCCTACACCGACAAGGGCCTGCTCGCCCGGATGATCGACGGCGCCGGTGACGACGAGGCCAAGACGTTCGCCTTCCAATACGACGCCACTCAGGGCACCAAGAATGTCAAGCTCGTCAACGTCAAAGACCCGCGCGGCAACAGCACCAAGCTGAAGTACTACGAGGCGCCGGTCGACCCCAAGGACTTGTGGAAGGTCGAGACGCTGACTGACCGGCTCGACGGGGTCACCAAGTTCGATTACGTCGACCCGGACGGCCCGCAAGGCGGCGTCATCCACGCGACCGTGACTGATCCTCTCCAGCACGCCACCAAGTACGTGCTGGACAAGTACGGCCGCCCGGATCTGATCACCAACGCCAACAACGAGATCACTGATCTGGAGTGGGACGACGATCACAACGTCACCACGCTGATCGAGAAGGGCAAGGACGACGGCAAGACGGAATATGCCGTCACGACGTGGGAGTACGACCCGAAGACCGGCTACCCGCTGAAGATCACCGACGCGGAGGCCAACAAGAACCGCACCGCCCCCACCACCCTGACCTACGAGGGCCCGGAAAACTTCAAGGGCTTCGTCGCCGACCTGCGCTTCAAGACCAGCCCGAACGGCAACACCCTGCGGGCCGGCGACGGCGCGAAGCACTACACGTGGGAGTTCGGCTACGACGGCAACGGCAACCTGCTCAAGGTCACCGACCCGCTCGGCGTCTTAACGGCCGATCCTGACGACTACACCACCACCTACACCTACGACCCTGTCGGCCAACTGGCCACGTCAGTCGACGCGAAGGGCAGCACCACCACCTTCACCGACTACCACCCGACCGGCTACCCCCAGAAGATCACCGACGCGTACGAGCACAGCACCGTCACCGACTACGACGTGCGCGGCAACGTGCGGTCGGTCACCGATGCACTCGGCAAGACCACCAGCCAGACCTACGACATCTTCAAACGCCCGCTCGAGTCCAAGGTCCCCAAGGACCAGGACGCCTCCCCGCCGGTGTTCATCGTCACCCCGGCCCCGGAATACGACGCCAACGACAACGTCACCAAGGCGATAGCTCCCAACGGCGCCGTGTCCACCGCCGTCTACGACAAGGCCGACCAGCTGACCGAGTCGTTCCTGCCCAAGGACAGCGACAACGGACCGGTACGCAAGGCCACCTTCACGTGGGACGTGGCCGGCAATCTGGAGAACCAGACCGAACCCAAGGGCAACCTGCCCGGCGCGGAGCCGGCCCAGTTCACCACCACGTACACGTACGACGACATCTACCAGCTGATCGGCGTCACTGCCACCGACGTCGCCAACGCTCGACAGAACAAGATCACCTACGAGTACGACGACGTCGGCAACGTCATCAAGGTCGTCGACCCGCGCAAGAACGCCACCGCCGACACCGGCGACTACGCGGCGTTCTACACCTACGACCGCAACCACCGCGTCACCGCCGTCAAGGACGCGGCCGGATACGAGACGTCCACCGAGTACGACCTTGATGGCCGGGTCGTAGGCCAGACCGACCAGGACGACAACAAGGCGATCACCGCCTACAACGAGCGCGGCGACGTGGTCGAAACCAAGGTCCCGCATTCCGAGACCGACGGTCTCATCAAGTACGTCACCACCCAGTTCGCCTATGACCAGGTCGGCAACAAGACCAAGACCATCACCCCGCGCGGGGTGGAACGCGGCGGCGACCTGGTCGACTTTGTCGCCGAAACCAAATACGACAAGCTCAACCGTCCGATCGAGGAGATCTACCCCTACGACCGGTCCGACCCGGTCTACAACAAGCCCGACAGCGTCCTGTACACCTACGACGCGGTCTCCCGGCTGAAGGAGATCTCTCACCCGCCCTCGCACGGGCAGAGCATCCGCAACGTCTCCACGATGACCTACTGGGACAACGGCTGGTCCAAGACCGCCACCGACCCCTGGGACATCAAGACCACCTACGACTACAACGAACTCGGCCTGCAGACCAACCGCACCGTCACCAGCGCGGGCGGCTCCAGCCAGCGGGCTTTGGACTGGTCGTACTACCCCGACGGCAAACTCAAGACCCACTCCGACGACGGAATCCCCCTCGGCCTCGACGTCGTCCTGTCCGACAACTCCGACACCGGCCAGACCGCTACCACCGGCACCTGGACCCTCACCGGCAGCTCGGCGTCCAACATCGTCGGCCCCCAGGCCGAGCCGGCCACCGGGTTCGTCGGCTACGACTACGCCACCGCCCCCGCGGGCACCGGCCAATCGTCATTCGCCTGGAACCTGACCACCCCGTCGGAAGGCACCTACAAGGTGCAGGTCCGCTACCCGTCCGGTGCCACGGCCACCAACGCCAAATACAAGGTCAAGCATCAGGGCGGTGAAGCGAGCGTCACGCTCGACCAGACCAAGAACCCCGGCACCTGGGTCGAGCTCGGCTCCTTCGCCTTCACCGCTGGCACCGCCCACAGCGTCACCCTCACCGACGACGCCAACGGCACCGTGGCGGCCGACGCGGTCAAGCTGGTGCGCGACAACAGCGGCGAGACCGACAGCGAGAAGAAGGACTTCACCTACACCTACGACGCCAACGCCAACCTCACCCAGATCGAGGACAAGTCCCCGACCGCGAAGATCGACCTGTGGGACATCTCCTACACCAACCTCAACCAGATCGACGCCATCAAGGAGTCGCTCAACGGCACGCTGAAGAACACCACCGGCTACCGCTACAACGAAAACAGCGCCGTCACCGAGCGCACCCACGACAAGACGGTCGCCACCTACGGCTACGACGTCCGTGACCTGGTCGAGCAGGTGGTCAACAAGAAGTCGGCCACCGACCCGGCGCCGAAGACCACCCGCTACACCTACACCAGCCGCGGCGAACGCGAGACCGAGACCAAAGCCAACGGCAACACCGTCACCTACGACTACTTCCTGTCCGGCGTCCTACGCCACAGCCTGGAGAAGAAGCCCAACGCCACCGTCGTAGCCGAGCACACCATCGGCTACCAAGGCAACCTGCAACGCGCCAGCGACCACGCCAAGATCCAGAACGCCGACAACCCCGGCGCCTACCTGGAACACGACTACGCCTACACCTACGACCCCCGCGACCGCATCACCAAGACGGTGAAGACCCCGGTCGGCGGCGGGACGGCGGAGACCGAGACCTACTCCCACGACGCCAACAGCAACGTCTGGGAAGAAGAGGTCCTCGGCAAGAAGACCACCTTCACCTACGACCGCAACCGCCTGATGACCTCCGTCACCGGCGGCCAAACCTCCACCTACACGTACGACCCCTACGGCCGGTTGCGCACCATCCAGGGCGGCGGCAAGACCTGGGAGAAGTACACATACGACGGCTTCGACCACGTCACCAAGCACGAGAAGCTCGGCGCCGACGGCACCACCAACACGGTCACCACCTACACCTACGACCCGCTCGACCGCACCACCACCAAGACCGAAAAAGAAGGCACCGCCTCAGCCAAAACCACCGCCTACTCCTACCTCGGCCTATCCGGCGAGGTCCTGGACGAAGAAGTGGCCGGCAAACTGGTCAGGTCCTTCCAATATTCGCCGTGGGGCGAGCGGCTGTCCCAGGTCAAGGTCAAGGCCGACAACAGCGATGAGTCGTCCTACTACGGGTACAACCCGCACACCGACGTCGAGCAGATCACCTCGGAGTCGGGTGACACCCGGGCCACCTACGGCTACACCGCCTATGGCAAGAACGACGACAAGCTCTTCACCGGCGTCGACAAGCCGGACCCGGTTGATCCGACGGCCAAGGAGGAGTACAACCCCTACCGCTTCAATGCCAAGCGCTGGGACAACTCCACCGGCATGTACGACATGGGGTTCCGCGACTACAACCCCGGCATCAACCGATTCCTCAACCTCGATGCTTACAACGGCGCCCTGGACGACCTGTCCCTCTCCCTCGACCCCTGGACCGCCAACCGCTACGCCTTCGCCGGCGGCAACCCCATCGGCGGGATCGAAATCGATGGCCATAATGTCGACACGGGCGGTGGCAGTTGGGGCGGCACAGCACCGGACACTCGGATCATTAACAGCCTCCCCGACGAGAAGGCGCGGGATGAGTTCCGAAAGAGATGGCGCGAAGGCCAGGAAGACAATATTCCCAACGTTCGTACAAGTGGGAGCCGGGAAGCTCATGATAGCGCCACGCTCGAAAGGGCGGGCTGGTATTACGCCCAGGGAATCTGCACGCAGATGGGGAGCCGTTGCCCAGCAGCAACCTGGAATCTGACCACCTACGGTGCCATAAATCGCGGCTTTGATGCGGCGGCGAACTCCGGGCTGTCCGACGAATACGGCGGCAAGGTGAAGCCGCCAACACTCCAGAAGAATATCAAGGGTCTGCTCGACGACATCATCGATGATGACGACGACCGACAGTATCTATATCACTACACGACAGAAGAGGGCATGAAGGCAATCATAAAAAGTGGCCTTCTCCTGCCCTCTCTAAAGGCCGTCAATCCAAAGGATGCCCGATACGGTGACGGTCAGTACTTTACGGACATCGAGCCTGGTACGAAAAGGCGAGGGCAGCTGTCATGGGCTTTCATAAGAAACCAATTCCAGGGGAAGAGGTTTACCCACTATGTGATGATCGACGTAACTAACCTGCAGGTAGTCAGGGGTAGAAAGAACGTGTACGTCGTACCAAACTCGCAACCGCTCGACATTCGCGACCGACTAGCGGGCTGGGGCAGAAACTAGTCGAGGTTCACAAAGCGGCACGAAACATCCGATATGGCGCTATTAATGGGAGGACGGTAGGGGGTACTAGATCAATTGAACTGAGAGATGCCTAGTCCCGACACTATGGAGAGCCCAGCGCCGCTCCGGCTAGGGGGCGTCGACATCAACCGGTCACTGGCGCTGATGGATGATAGAAGCAGCACTGGGCCGCTGAGACAAGAAGTATCAGCGATCGCGCATGGTGGCCGTGCGGTTTTGTCGCCGAGGCTACCGGGCGGCGACGGTGTTGTGGCGTAGCGCGAGGAGGTTTCCAATGTGGGAGCCTCCTCGCCGTATCGGCTGCAGTTTCCACAATACCAATGCAGGAAGGTTTCAATGGCTGATGCTGCTCCGCTCGCGGCGCTCGCTAGCTTCACCCGCCCTGGAGAAAAGCCCGCTGAAAGCATGTCATTATCGCCGTCAATCTTGGCCTCGCGGCATCGGCGGCAGGCACAGCCGGCCTTCGTTGACGCCGGGCATCGCGACCATGCCCCGAAGTCGATACGGAGTCAAGCGTCAGTTGGTCGTGGAACCACGGAGTCCCCTCGTCTGCTGGCAGCGCCGATGCGCCCTGCCAGTACCCATGTGGCCAGTACCGGCACGCTGCCCTCACGAACGTTGGAAGGGGTGACTGCCTACCCTGCGGGCGGCGGAACCGTCGCCCATCCGAGCGACCCCGGGCGACATATCCCTGCTGTCCCGCCCGCCGAGCAGCCAATCAGGCGGGAGCCTCCTCTACGTGGAAACTCTCGGGCGGGAAAACTATCGCCTGAGTCATCGACGCTACGACAACGCATCGAGCAAAACTCCGTCGGACCTGAGACTATGATGGCATGACACGTTGGATCCGTGGCTACTCCGCCGAAAACGACATCTGGTCCTACTACGAGCTTACCGATGATGAATGGGCTGCCCGGCAGGTCGACCTGTATGGGCCCGATCGGGAACCCATAACCGCAGCTGCACTCGACGAAGTCCTCCGGCTGCGTGATCATCATGACCTTGTCGCTCTTCAGAACTACGAAGGCCGATACGGCGTCCTGGCTGATGGCAGTCTCGAAGGCTGGCAGGACGCAGAGCAAGTCACCGAGATAAGCCGTGATGAATTCGAGAACGTCTGGGCAGCAGCCAGAAGCTATCTTGCTGGGGAAAGCTGACGACTTGCTCTACAACAAACCGTTTCAGGCTCCCCGGGGGGTGTCCTGGTCACAACATGCTCGCGATGCCGGCGTCGGCCGGTGATGTGAAGGTCGGGTCGCCCGGAGGAACCTCACCTCCGGGTCGGGTAGGACCGCCGCATTGCTGCGGCGGTCCCCAGCGGCTATTCCTCCTTCTCGGATGAAATCAATAAAAACTCCTGGAGTCTCCCGCAATCGGGAATCCGCCGAATGGCCTGCATGGATCAGTCAGTCATGTAGAGACGAAACTCGCATGGCCATGAGGCAGAAGGGAATAAATCACTGAACGTCAGGTCAACCATTCGGGTGGTCCATGCACAAGAAAATACTCCTGTGCAGCGGCAGTTTCTGCGATGTTTCCTCAAGGCTCGACCTTGACAGTCTGGTTCAGGAATGCAGCAGGCACAATGCGGAAAGTCACGCTTCATAGGAGGGCGGCTCATTAAATTGGCCCTTCATTCCCGCGCCAGAGTTGCGCTGATTAAAGTCTGATCGCGAGTGGGTCGTTCGCCTGGCGACGTAGTAGAGCTCCTGGTAGGCGGGTTGATCATCCAACCATTGCCGTCACAACCAGGGGCTCTACATGCTATTCTGCCAAACGGCTGTCGATTTACTGCGTTCGATCCTGAGCTACGTAGTCGGGCTGCTGTGCCAGCGGAGCAAGGCTATTTGGCTGGCGTACAGCGGTTGAACGTCTGAGGTAACACGGCGTGGTTGCGTGCTCGTGGTGGGATTCGGGAGTATGTCGGGTTCGGGGCTCGGGGGGCGAAGGATTCATCCGCGCTGAATCGTCCAGTCTAAGTGATTGTCTCGAGCAGGAATTCACGCGGTTGCATTCCCGGTCCGGTGACCGGGAATGGCTGGCGAAAATCTCGTAATAATTGACACGACGCCCTTCCGAATTTTTTGGGAGGGCGTCGTGTCGTTTGATGGCAACGTCGGCGGACAATGACTGCGGGAGAGAGGCGTCGCGTTCGCCCTGTGAACTCCAGCCGAGAAAATCCCCACGCTCGTCACCGAGACCGAGGCCCTGCTGCCCCGCCTCCAGGAGTTGCTGCCCGAACCCGTCGCCGACGCCACCAAAGGCAGCATGCAGCATCACAAGGTCACCGGGTCGCCAGCACTTGGCACGCGGAGGCCGGCCCAGCGCTCATGACTATCCACGCCGGCGCCCGGGAGTGGGAGCTGACCCTCAAGTACCAGGCGGTGGGTGCCCTGACGGAAGAGCGTGGCGGCAGCGACCAGAACGCGGTCGACGCGTTCGATTCCATCGTCCGCCTCATGCATGGCGTAGGCGATGACCTTACCCGGGACGTGTGCCGGCACCTGTATCGATGGGTCGAGCAGGTCCGGCAGATCCGCGACATCGACGAGAGCGAGAAGCGGATCCCGATTCACGTCCCCAAGGGCCAGCTGCCGCCCGCCTGCCCGTACTGCAAGACCTACTCGATCCGGCTTGCTCAGGAGTCCGGCCGCGTGGCGTGCTCCAACTCGCGCTGTGAAGACGAAAACGGCGAGCGGCCCCGCGGCCGCATCGACAAGAATCGCCTCGACGGCTCCGCCATGCTGAGCTGGAGCGACGGCCGGACCACCTACTACTACGGCCAGGAGGCATCGTGAGCGACAAGACAGCTCTGGGCGATCGGATGAAGAGCTACGAGGCGGTCACACGAACGCTGCTGCCGCGCCGTACGTACGCCGTGGTGCGCGTGGACGGCCGGGCGTTCCACAGCTTTTTGCGGCACGCCGACAGGCCATTCGATGACGACGTGATGGCGTCGATGGACGCCGTGGCAAACGCGCTGTGCGAGGAGATGTCCGGCGCCGTGTTCGCGTACACGCAGTCGGACGAGTGCTCCGTACTGCTCACGGATTTCGAGTCGCACGGCACGCAGCCATGGTTTGGTGGCGTCGTTCAGAAGGTCGTGTCGATCGCAGCGTCTACGGCTTCGGTAGCGTTCAACCGCCGCTACAGCGTGGACTACGACGACGCGTACGCCACTTTCGATGCCCGCGCCTTCACCATCCCCGACGTGGTTGAGGTGGCGAACTACTTCCTGTGGCGACAGAGAGACTGCGTACGTAACAGCATCACTATGGCGGCGCAGTCCAAGTTCTCCCACCAGCAACTCCATGGCGTGAGCACAAACCAGATGCAGGAGATGCTGTGGTCCCAACACGGCATCAACTGGAACGCCTACCCCGACGGCGCCAAGCGCGGCCGGGTGTGCGTCCGCCTCGCTGAGGAGCAGGACGTCACCTGGACTAATCGACACACGGGCGACGTGATGACGTCCACTGCGATGCGCTCCCACTGGACGTCGGAAGCTGCGCCGCACTTCACCGCACAACCGGGCGGGTGGCTGGCATCCGTCCTCCCGCCTATGCCTTCTCTCGTGGAGACCGCCGCTCTCAAGACGCCCAGCGAACTACCCCTGGAGGCATCATGATCACCCGCAGCGTCCAGTTCGACGCTGCCGACCCCAAGCAGGGCCTCATGCTTGACGATCTCGCCTTGTTCGTTGAGGAGGCCCGCAACAGCGATGTCCCCGGTGACACCGTCATCAAGGTCCGGGTCAACGTGCGGGGCGGCATCAAGAGAGTGGAGACCAAGCCGTGACCACGCCGCCGTTCGGCAGCCCGGAGTGGCAGGAGAACTTCGAGCGCTCCATGCGCCAGCTCGGCGAAACGCTCGGGCAGGTAGGCCGCACCTTCGCCGCCCAAGGCGCGATGGGGTGGATGTACCGGGGTGAGGTCAGCCAGGCCCGCGCCGGGCTCGCCGCGATGAGCCCCGAGCAGCTGCGAGAGGTGTCGGCGGCCGCCGCGGCCCTGGCCAGTCTCGCCGATGAAGAGCTCAGCGGAAGGCAGACACAGTGACCATCACTGATCACCTACAGGGGTGGGGAACCCTGGCCGCTGTAATCGTCGCCCTACTCGGTCTGTGGGTCACCGCTCGAAAGGCTGCCCAGGACCAGCAAGAGCAATTCCGGGAGCTCAGGGCCAGGGAACGACGAGAGTTCCTCGTTGAGCAACTCCAGCGCGTCACAGACCTCTATGCGGAACTTGCAGCCCTCAGGATCAGCAACCGAGGCGTCTTCGTAGGGACTGGCCCGGTCGCCTCAGCGGAAGCTCGCCCTCACACCGCGATCGCGAAAGCTCGCCTCCATGCGCATCTCGCGGCTGTCCCTGGACACTATGCGTCCCTGCTCAAGATGACCGAGTTCTCCGAGTCGATGCAGCACTTCTACACGGAGAAGGTCCAGGCCGAGGCGCAGCGCCGTCTGGCGGTCCATGGGGCCGATGCGAAGGACGTTCCCGATTTCATGATCTACGCCGAGCTGGCAGACAACATCGCCGAAGTGATCGGCCAAGAAGAGGCGACGTGACCACGAACCATGACGACATCCGGCAGCGCCTGGCCGCCGTCGAGCGCATCGACTGGGCCGACGCGCGCAACGCCCGGCAAGAGGAGTTCTACGGGACTGGACCGCCATCGGACAGGTCATGGTCTTTCGGACGAACCTAGCCGAAGAACGCGACGTAGCCCGGCTTCGGCCCAGCGCGGAGAGGCCAGCGGCCATCGAGCGCGCCGAGGCCAGCTACGCCCGCGAGGAGGCGATCGTCGAGTTCCTGAAGCACGCCGCCACCGACCTGCGCCGCCTGCTCACTGACGTGGATCACGCCGCCACCACCAGGAAGGCCATCATGCCCAGCAATCCCGTCTACGGCCCACTCCCGGACCCCGAGCGTGGCGAGCCTGCACGCTACCTCGCCGACGCCGTCGAGGTCCTCCGGCCGAACTGCGAGGTCGTCGTGATGGACCTCGTGGCCCTGGCCGACGCCGCCATCAACGCCGACCGCGCCGTCGCCGGCCTCCGCCAGGAGAACGTGCAGCTGCGCGCCCGGGTGGAAGAGCTGGAGCGCAAGACAGGCCGCGCCGAACGGGCCGGTCGCATGCTGTCCGGCGACCCTGAGGTGGATCGTTGACCGACGCGAAGCTGTGGATCGTCGATATTGACGGCACGCTCGCCTTGCGCGGTGACCGGGGTCCGTACGACTGGGACCGGGTAGGCGAGGACCTGCCGAATCCGCCCGTCGTTGCGATCGTGCAAGCCCTGCTCAACGATGGCCACCGCATCGCGTACGTGTCCGGCCGGAAGGAGCGGTGCCGGCGGCAGACCGAGAGGTGGCTTGCCCGGCATGTCGGTGGTGAGGCCGAAGGTGTGTGGATGCGAGGCGATCGGGACAATCGGTCCGACACGGTGGTGAAACGAGAGATCTACAAGGAGCACTTCGCCGACCGGGAGGTATTCGGAGTGATCGACGACCGTGCTTCGGTGGTGGCAATGTGGCGATCGCTCGGGCTGACCGTCGTCCAAGTCGCTGAAGGGAGGTTCTGATCATGGGTAACCAGATCATCCGGCAGTCGGACGCCCAGTCCGCGATTAGCAAGGCCAGACCGGGGTGGGCACGGCGGGGGTTCCGCGCTTCCCCGGTCTCTTCGCCTGCTAGAGGCGGGAGTGGTCGCGGAGGATCTCATAAGCCAGGCGGAGCAGTGATGCAACCGCCGCGGCAGATCCCGGAACCCACCACCATCGGTTCCGCTTTCCCTCTTCGGGCAACATGTAGCCTCCAGGCGTCCTATCGACTCAGCCGTACTTGGCTCGCACGGCGTTCCTCGATCGTTTGAGAAACGCCGTGCGCACCCCCAGTCGTCTCCGCCGAGAGAGGCACATGATCCGCGCTTACACGCTAACTCCCGTACAGGTTGAGCGTGAGCCTTTTATAGGATTCAGCGATTTGGCTGGAGACTCAGAAAGCCGTCGCCGACCTCCAGCCGCTCGGGAAGCGCCCGGCCTGTCGTACGCCAGCCACCGCGAGTAGCGAAAGGAGTGGATGCCATGATCTGGCGGCTGACTCTGGAATGCGGGCATCTGCGGCTCGACGGGCCGTGGGGCGACGACGTAGCCCGGCGGATGATCGGCGGCATCACGATGTGCGATGTGTGCCCGAGACGAGCCACGACGACGATGCTCCGGCAGGTCGTCAACGTGGAGTCGGTCCCTGTCGACCAGTACCGCCGGCTGGCCGAAGACGTGGCCAGGGCGCGCATGGACGCGCTCCGCGAATGGTGACAGCCGTGAGCGACATCCTCGCCCACCTGCAAGGACTGACCCAGCACCTGCCCGAGCCGCCCCGGGTGGCCCGCATGGACGTGGGCCAGAGCATGTTCAACTGGCTGAAGGCTACCGCTCAGCCCGAGGGCGCGCCGTCCGAGGACGCGTGGCGGCCGGTCGGCTGGACACCGCCGCCACTTGCCGGCGCGATGTTCGGTGTACCAGTCGTGCTGCGCGGGGACCTGGCGCCCGGCGCCTGGCGGGTGATCGACCGCGACGGCGAGATCATGAAGGAGGGCACGCTGTGAGGCTCGACCAGCTCCACGATGTCCAGCCCAACGTGGGCAGGCTGGTCGGTGGCCCACACGACGGGCTGCGGGTCACCTTCGTGCGGGAGTGGCCCGCGCTCTGGCGAATGTCTCCGGTGACGCCCTGGTTCACGCTCGACAGCCCCTCCTTCGACTCGCTCGCGCCCGTACGCTGCCCTACCTACCAGTCCACAGCCTCGGTGGACGATGACGGCGTACGCGTCTACCGCTACGTCGGGGATCAGTGATGCCCGGCATGACATATACCGAACGTCCCCACAGGCCTACCCGCCGACCTACGACGGCTCGCGAAACGCTTTCCTCAACGACACGAGGGGAGAGGCCCGATCGCCGGGTACTGGACCACCGTCAGGACCGCGATCAAGACGTGGGGGACCACCCTCCGCCTGTGCACGGTGATCGCCGTCGTCAGCGCGCCGGGGCTACTGGGCACGCTGGCGCTCATGCTCAGATGAGGGCGCACGACCTGTAGGTCGCGGCCGAGGAGATCTGCAAGATGGAAACGCACAGGGTTTGGGTGTCGTAGGAGAACGCGATGTATGTGATGGCAACAATGGCGAGCGCTGTCCAGGTCGATCCAGTACTACTCGCCCTACTGCCGGCAGGCGGAGTCATCCTCGGCGGAGTGCTCACCATGGTAGGACAGACGCTCACGGATCGCCGAGCTCAGCGGCGAGAGTCAGAGGCACGCAAGGACGCTCTGCGCGTCCAGTTGTATCAGGAGGACCGGGAGAATCTACATCTGCTGCAGCAATCGCTCCTGGACCTGGCAACGTTGAACGCCCGCATCTTGGCGGAGAACAGGGTGCGCCTCGAAGGGCGGCCAGACGCCAAGAGCCAGATGCCATTCGATCTCATGGAACGCCAGAACCAGCTGATCAGTGAGTTCACAGTGCGCCGCGAGCGCTGCCGATCCGATGCCGTCCGCGAAGCGCTAGGCGCATTCATTCGAACCACGCACGTGCTCGTGGACAGCGCCACGCTTGGCGAAATGACCTGCAACGCAGAGACTTCACGCGACGCCTTTCAGACGGCGCAGCTTGCGATTGGCAAGGAGCTCCGACGAGCCCCGCTCGAAGGTTTGTGACCACAACGTCCCAACCGGCGCCCGAGCGAGCGGATTCACCTTGCTGCCCGCACTGCTCGCACGACTTCCGAGGATCAGTCCTGGTCGAGAGCCTCCGTGCGTCCTCAGCCTCGATCCCGCGCCCGCTTCTCCACAGCCCGCTCGACCGCTCTGGCGGCATGGCCGGAGACGGTAACCCCGCCAATCAGCAGATCCAGGGCAGCGGCAAACTCGGGCTGATCCTTCATTAGGACCAAATTGATTGATATGAGCAGGAGGAAGACGACGAGCTTCGCGCGCTTGGGGTCGAACTGTGCCCCTGCTGCAGCGTTCTTTGTGACCAAGACACCAATGGGCGGCCACTCGGTGATCGATTCGAAGGGTGGCAGAGGCTGGGGTGGAAGCAGGCGCATGACGCTCTCTTCAACTCCAGGGAGGCACGTCACCGTTTCGGCGAAGCTGCGCAGGAGCCGCCGGATGTCCTGGTATCGGGGCTCTTCAGGGTTGAGCGGCGGGACATCTGGCACGCCCGCGAGGAGCGCCATCACCTCGTCGGTGATTGCGTCTAATTCCTTATTGTCCACATTTTGGGACGTTATCGGATTTCGCCGCTCTACGCCTCGTGACTCGGCAGTCTGCCCGCACTGCTCTCATGATCTGTAGCAGGGCCTGCAGCCCGCTGCTGCAGGCCCCGCACGCTCAGGCAGCGAAGCCCGGCGGCCGCCAGTCGGCATTCACGCTGACGCGGCCGCTCCAGCGATGACGACGGCACGTCACGTGCACCGACGCCTGGACGGTGTCATAGCGGTACGACGGCGTCGGATACTGCGTCTCGATCACACGCAGCTGCCGATGCTCGGGCTGCCAGTCGCTGACTTCGATGCCATCGCTGTGGTGCTCGTAGATGCAGATCGGCTCAGGGAACATTCCCCGCCTCCAAATCCCGCGCACGCAGGCGCGAACTCATGTGGGGTGGGGACCCGGCCATAGTAGATCGGGCGCCTGGATTATGGTCAAGCGCTCGAAAGAGAAGGGCTATCCGGCCGACGCTCGGGGTCGGCCGCTCTTCCGCTCCCAAGTGGCCGGCCATCGGCGCACCGCGTCGCTCAGATACAGGAGCAGCCGCGGCAGTGCGGCAGCTTCGCGTACAGATGAGATGAGACCGTGTCGTACGCCTCAGAACTGCGGAGCAGCAGGCTCTCCTGGACGGTCTTTGCCGGGCGTAGAAACTGGTCGTCGTCATGCTCGGGCTGGCGGTCGAGTACTACGCGGAGTGGGCGGCTGAGGAGACCCTTGCTTGCGCAGACCGAGATCGCCATGCGCGACTTCGAGAAGCTCATCGGTGACCTGTGGCCGGTCAAGGACGACGCTCCGCTGCGTACCCGCAATGCTGCCACCCGCCGCAGTGACCAACTCGCCACCATGTACCGGGCTGAGACCGAGCGCCTGAGCAGGACTGCGTACGCCGCCGAGCGCACCATCACCGACTACCTCGACCACATCGCACCGCGCCGCCCCGGCCGCACCATGACCGAGGAGATCGCCCGTGCCACCGCCCTCCTGGAAGGTGCGGACGACGAGATCAAGACCAACGCCCACAAGCGGCTCATGACCCTGGACCGCCGCTGAACTTGAAGCCCCTGAGGGCCGGAAAAGCGACCGGGACCGCCATCCCACCGACTCTGCGCCTGCCGATAATTACGTCCACCCAGGTCATGACTCTGCGAGGGCTTCGCGTGGCGTTCGCGAGCTCTGGTCACCCGGGAGACGGAAGCGCGTACGGCAGGATGATCCGCTGTGCTGCTTCGCCTGGCCTACCTGACCGTCACGAACACGTTCGCCGCGCTGCGGTTGCTGCCCATGGGCGATCGGGACAAGGACGTGGAGATACTTGCTCTGCGTCACCAGATCACCGTCCTTGAACGCCACCTCGGCGCCGACACGAGAGTGAGATTCGCGCCCGAGGACCGAGCCTTCCTTGCCGCGCTTCTGACGTCGCTGCCGCGCGAGGTCCTGTGCCAGCTGCGGCTCCTCATCCGTCCGGACACGGTTCTCCGCTGGCACCGCGATTTCATGCGACGTCGTCATGCCCGTACCTGCCGGCCGAAGCGGCCTGGCCGCCCACCCATCGTCCGCTCTATTCGCGCCCTCATCCTGCGCTTGGTGCGAGAGAACCCCGGCTGGGGCTATCGGCGGGTGCATGGTGAGCTCGCCACACTCGGTATCAAGGTCGCGCCGTCCACGGTGTGGGAGATCCTCAAGCGGGAAGGTCTTGATCCGGTGCC
The DNA here is from genome assembly GCF_053603495.1 of Nonomuraea sp. NPDC004186. Classification (NCBI taxonomy): domain Bacteria; kingdom Bacillati; phylum Actinomycetota; class Actinomycetes; order Streptosporangiales; family Streptosporangiaceae; genus Nonomuraea; species Nonomuraea sp. NPDC004186. Next base: position 20,222 of record NZ_JBSGFQ010000012.1, read on the forward strand.
CGAGCGGGCGGCCACCACGTGGGCCGACTTCCTGCGCTCGCAAGCCGACGCCATGCTGGCCTGCGACTTCATCGAGACCATCACCCTCAACGGGCAACGCCAGTACATCCTGGCGGTGATCGAGCACGCCACCAGGCGGGTCCGTGTGCTCGGCACCACCGCACACCCGAGCCCCAGCTGGGTCATCCAAGCGATTAGGAATCTGGTGATGGATCTGGACGATGCGGGCTGTCGGGCGCGCTTTCTGCTCCGCGATCGGGATGGAAAGTTCCCTGCCCTCATGGACGAGGTGCTCGCCGAGGCCGGCATCAAGACGGTGCTCACCGGTATCCGGATGCCGCGGATGAACTCGATCATGGAGCGGTGGGTGCAGTCGTGCCGTCACGAGCTGCTCGATCGCTGCCTGATCTGGAACGAACACCACCTGCGGCACGCCCTGCGCGAATATGAACACTTCTACAACCAGCACCGAGCACATCAAGCCCTGAACCAAGCAGCCCCGCTGCGCACCGTCCCCGATCCGATTACGGACCCAGAGCGAATCATCGACCTGAATGTCCGCCGACGAGACCGGCTCGGCGGCGTCCTCCACGAGTACTCATATGCCGCTTGAGCTGCGTGGATGGAATTGTCGGCAGGCGCACTGTTCGCGCACTGGCGCTTCGGCGCACGTCCTGATGGCTGGGCAATGGGAGCCGGATGAGCTGCGAGGTTCACGTCCGGTTCTGAGAGAGCCGGGGGGTGAAACTCCCCCCGGCTACTCACCTCGTCTTGCGTCATCAGCTCGCGGTGTTGCGTCGGCAGGTGGCAAGGCCTCGGCCGTCGTGGGCGGATCGGGCGGTGATCAGCGCGCTGGCGCGGCTGCTGTCTCCGGCCGGTCGTCGACGGTTGTTCGTGACGCCGGGGACGCTGCTGCGTTGGCACGCCGACCTGGTACGGCGGCGCTGGACCTTCAAACGCCGCAGCCAGGGGCGGCCTCCCACCCGCGCCTCCATCCGGACCTTGGTGCTTCGTCTGGCCCGGGAGAATCCGCTGTGGGGTTACCGGCGGATCGCCGGAGAACTCGCCGCTTCGGGGTACCGGGTCGGGGCCTCCACAGTGTGGCTCATCTTGAAGAAGGCCGGCATCGACCCAGCGCCGCGACGCGCAGGACCGACCTGGGGTGAGTTCCTGCGTGCTCAAGCTGAAGGGATCTTGGCGTGCGACTTCTTCCACTGCGACACCGTGCTGTTCAAGCGCCTATATGGCCTGGTCGTCATGGAGATCAGCACCCGCCGTGTGCACGTTCTCGGTGTCACCGGGCATCCGACCGGGCCGTGGGCTGCGCAGCAGGCCAGGAACCTGATGATCGAGCTGGGGAACAGGGCGCAGGGGTTCAGGTTCCTCATCCGCGATCGGGATACCAGGTTCACCGCGGCGTTCGACGAAGTCTTCACGGCCGCAGGCATCCGCATTCTCAAGAGTCCGCCTCGGGCTCCGCGGGCCAACGCGTTCGCCGAACGCTGGATCGGCGGCTTGCGCAGAGAACTTCTCGATCGGATCCTTATTGTCAACGCCCGCCATTTACGACGCGTGCTGGCTGCCTACGAGATCCACTTCAATGCGCATCGCCCACATCGCTCCCTGAGCCAAGCCGCTCCGCTGCGGGCCCTTCCCGATCCGGCCGAGGGCGATATCAAGGTCATTCGACGTGACCGCCTCGGCGGGCTGATCCACGAGTACGCGCAGGTCGCTTAGGGCGGCCGAGTTGTTGGCACCCACAGGAGGCATCCCAGACTGCCGGTCTCCCTTCGGTCTCCCCTCGGGGCCATGACCGACCTACGGATTCGGCGTGATCAAGGGAACTGCAGGTCAACGCCTAAGAGAAAGAGTAGGGCGGGTGGGACTTGAACCCACGACCCACGGATTATGAGTCCGATGCTCTGACCGGCTGAGCTACCGCCCCTGGATTAAGTTGTGTGACGTGCGGTGGGACGTCGGAAGACCGTGCCGAGCCCCTGCGCATGCTAAGGCTAGAGCATCGGATGCGGTCGTGGCGTCCGGCCGAACGGGAGACGAGTCTCCGCGGATATCATTCCATGCCCGGCAGTGTTGTTGGAGCCTCGGTCGATCATATTCGGGGTCTTCGCTACCAGCGGAGTCGTAAGGGATTGATGGGGCGGTAGCGTCTGGGTGTGGCCGTGACGCTGGGTTACGAGACTCACTCCATCGCCGTGGACGACGAGACGGGCATCGCCACCGGGTGGTTACCCGGGGAGTTGTCCGCGTGGGGGCGGGATCTGGCTGTGGAGCTGGGGGCGCGGTGGACGGCGGTGGACGTCGTTTATGCCTCCGACCTGGGGCGGGTTGTGCGGACGGCGGAGATCGCCTTTGCGGGCGGCGGCAAGGAGATCAGGCTCGATCGGCGGCTCGGGGAGTGCGATTACGGGGTCTGCAACGGGCGGCCGGTCGGTGAGGTGGCGGCGTTGCGGAGTAGGCATATCGATATGCCGTGGCCGGGTGGGCAGAGCTATCGGTAGGTCGTGGCGGAGATGGCGGGGTTTCTGCGGGGCATGATGGATGAGTGGCAGGGGTCTGGTGCTCGTGGTGTTGCATTTCGCTAATCGGTGGGTGCTGCAGAGTCTGCTGGATGGGACTCCGTTGGAGGAGTTGGTTGACGCGCCGTTCGAGTGGCGGCCGAGGCGGGGGTACAGCATCGCCTGAGGTGGGGTGGTGTGCGGGGGAGGGTGGGGTGCCCTCCCCGAGGTGGTGTTTGGGTTCAAGGGGTGGGGGTGGTGTCCGGGGTAGATGGTGGTCTTCGGGGCGGGGGCGCTGATTTACGGGGCGGGGCTTATGGGGCGGTGCCGTAGCTGGGGTTGCGGACCAGCCAGTCGTGGTAGACGGGACTGCGGCGTACGGCGTCCAGGTGGGCTTGTTTGGCCTGTGCCACCACCCAGTCCGCTTTGGGGGCGGTGGGGTGGTGGCCGAGGAGTTGGCGCCAGCGCAGTGGCGCGCCGGCGAACGGCACCATGGTCAGGCCCTGGGCGGCCTGGTGGGTGGCCTGGCAGAGCACGACCGCGCGGCCGACCTGGGCGAGGTGGGTGCAGGTTGACACGTCGGTCTCGTAGATCGTGCCCGGGGTGAACCCCGCTCGCGCGCACGCCGTGGCGAAGCAGTCGGCGAAGCAACCGTCGCCGGGTGTCACCGCCCACTGTTCGCCGGCGAGGTCGGCGAGCTCCACCTCCTTCTCCTTGGCGGCCGGATGGTCCTCGCCGACCAGGCAGAACACGGGGTCGAGGCTGATCGTCTCCCACATGAGCGCGCCGGTGGGGGTGCCGGAGTCGCCGCAGGCGCCGGTCAGCACGTAGTCGAGGCGGCCGAGCTCGACCATGCTGGTCAGCTCGTGGGCCGACCAGGAGGTGTACGTGCTGACCGCCCCTTCCGCGGCGAGCCGGTCGACCAGGCCGCCCAGTATGGGGCCGTTGGTGGCGCCGATGCGGAATCCGGGGGAGGGGGCGGCGGCGAAACGTACGGCTTCCTCCTGCAGCTCCTGCGCCGCGGGAAGCAGTACTCGTGCCCTGGAGAGCACGAGCTCGCCCAGCCTGGTGGGTCGCGCGCCATGCCTGTCGCGCTCGAACAGCGTGCCGCCGAGCACCCGCTCGATGCGCTTGAGCTGGGCGGTCAGGGCCGGCTGGGCCAGCCCGAGCTGGGATGCGGCCTTGCTCACACTTCCCGCGTCCGCGACCGCACGGACGATCCTGAGGTGCCTGAGCTCGAGGTCCATAAGGGGACGGTAAGGCGGCGATCTCTTACAAACAATGCCCATATGTCAGGAAATGTGACAGATATTGTCGAGGGTCTCTGGGGTAGGGGGAGCCCATGACGACGATGGGAATAGATCCGGCGCAGCTCAGCGACGAGGATCTGGTCCGCGAGCTGCGGCAACTGCACGCCACCCGGAGCGACACCTTCTTCCACGGGTCGGACGACGCTCTGGCGGTGCACACGTCCCGGATGAACGAACTGGAATCCGAGTACCTTCGCCGCAACCCGGACCGTGAGGTCGACCCGAACCGGCTGAGGGAGGGGGCGAGACAGCGATCATGATCGAGGCCCACGATGTGCAGGCTCTGTCGGACGTCGACGTCTACGTCTACGAGGCGGTGGCGTCCCTGGCGGTGGAGCACGGCATGGCGGTACCGGCCGCGTTGGTGCGGGCGTGCGGGCTGACCGAGGAGCAGGTGCGCGAGAGCCTCAAGCACCTGATCGAGCATGGGTACGTGGTGCCCAGGCAGGACGGGTACGCCCTTGGGGCTCATACGTTCGAGGTCGAGTACTGAGGGTCTGAGGGTGCTGAGGCATCGTCGGCCGTCCCCGGTGCGCGTATGAGCGGTCCACCCGGTCCACCCGGTCCACCCGGGGTGCTGATCGCGCGCTGCCTGGACGAGATGTCGGCGATGTGATCGCGGCGCGTAGGGCCTGCGACGGGTAAGGCCTGCGATGAACGGGCGAACCGAGCCGGTCAGGGCCGTCTGGCCCGGACCGGTGCCATGAAAGGTGCCGGTCAGGGCCGTCGGCCGGGGCTGCGAAAGGTGCCGGTCAGTGCTGCCGGGCCGGGGCTGCGAAAGGTGCTGGTCAGTGCTGCCGGGCCCGGGGCCGCGAAAGCGAAAGGTGCCGGTCAGGGCCGGGGCCCGGAGGGGCGGTCAGAGGCGTCTGGCTCGGGCCCAGGCCACGAACGCGCCGCCGAAGACGGCCATGGCGAGGCCGGTCCACAGGTTGATCGCGCTCCCGAGCGCCCCTGCGACCACGAGGATCACCCCGTACACCAGGAACAACCCGCCGATCACCATCCGAATGTCACTCACAGGATCACCCCGTACATCACAACGGCCAGGACGAGGGCGCCCGTGCCGAGCAGCACCGGCGAGCGGTACCAGCGCGCGTCGCCCGCGAGCGCGTCGTCCTCCAGGTCGGTGGCGTTGAGCCCGTACACGAGCCCGCGCAGCTCCTCGGCGGGCTTGGGCGTGGTGACCAGCGTGACCGCCACGGACACGATCACGTCCACGACGAACGCCAGGCCCGCGCCCCAGAAGCTGGCGTTCAGCTCGGTGCCGAAGTCCACGATCCCGGCCTTGAACGCGATGTACGACGCGAAGGCCGCCAGCGTGCCGGCGAGCAGTCCCCAGAAGCCGGCCCACGGCGTCATCCGCCGCCAGAAGAGCCCGACGATGAACGTCGCGAACAGCGGCGCGTTGAAGAACGAGAAGAGGGCCTGCAGGTAGTTCATGATGTTGGAGTAGCCGGCCGCGATGAACGCCGTCCCGACGCCCAGCGCCACGCCCGCGACGGTCGCGATCCGGCCCACCCGCACGTAGTAGCCGTCGTCGCGGTCCGGCCGCAGGTGCGACTGCCAGATGTCGTTGGTGAACACCGTGTTGAACCCGCTGATGTTGGCCGCCATCCCCGCCATGAACGAGGCCAGCAGCCCGGTCACCGCGACCCCGAGCACGCCGTTCGGCAGCAGGTCCCGCATGAGCATCGGGATCGCGTTGTTGTACGCCTGCCCCTGCCCCCAGCCGCTGAACAGCACCAGCGCGATCATCCCCGGCAGCACCGTCACCAGCGGGATGAACAGCTTCGGGTACGCGGCGATGATCGGCGTGAGCCGGGCCGCGTTCGTGTTCCTGGCCGACAGCGCCCGCTGCACCTCGGCGAAGTTCGTGGTCCAGTACCCGAAGGACAGCACGAACCCGAGGCCGAACACGATCCCGATCCAGTGCGCGTGCATCGGGTTGTCGCCCGCCGTGCCCGCCCACGTGTGCAGGCCGCCCTCGCCGAGCGGGCTCTGCCGTACCTTGTCCGCCAGCCCCGAGAAGCCGCCCACCTTGATCAGCCCGAGCACGGTCAGCGGGATCAGCCCGGCGAGGATCACGAAGAACTGCAGCACCTCGTTGTAGATCGCCGAGGAGAGCCCGCCGAGCGTGATGTACGCCAGCACGATCACCGCCGAGACCACCACCGAGACCGGCAGCGGCCAGCCCAGCAGCGCCTCCATGACCAGGGCGAGCGCGTAGAGGTTCACGCCCGCGATGAGGATCTGCGCGACCGCGAACGTGATCGCGTTCAGCAGCTGCGTGGCGCCGTTGAAGCGCTTGCGCAGGAACTCGGGGACGCTGCGGACCTTGGAGCGGTAGTAGAAGGGCATCATCACGATGCCGAGGAACACCATGGCCGGCACGGCGCCGATCCAGTAGTAGTGCACGGTCATGGCGCCGTACTGCACGCCGTTGGCCGCCATGCCGAGGATCTCGATCGCGCCCAGGTTGGCCGAGACGAACGCGAGCCCGGTGATCCACGCGGGCAGGCCGCGCCCCGCGAGGAAGAAGTCGAGGCTGGAGCTGATCCGTTTGCGGGCGGCTAACCCGATGGCGAGCACGGTGGCGAAGTAGATGGCGATGAGCACGTAGTCGAGGAGGTTCACGTCGAGACGCACGGCAGGCCCGCTACCCCGGAAACGCCCGGCATCACGCGGACCTGTCACGCGGGCGTACTGTCGGGGGTGTGGACGTCGCCGATCTCAGCCCGGCGCAGGCGCGGGAGCGCTTCCGCGCCGGCGAGCGCGTGCCCACGGCGGGGTGGTGCCTGGGATGGACGCAGGCCAACCTGATCGCCGTGCCCCGGCGGCTGCGGTACGAGCTGCTGCTGTTCGCCCACCTCAACCCGCAGGCGTGCCCCGTCCTGGACGTAGGGGAGCCGGGCGCCTGGTCCACGCCGCTGTTCCCCGGCGACCTCCGTACCGACCTGCCCGGATACCGGCTCTACCGCGACGGCGAGCCGGTCGCGGACCTCGGCGACGTGGTGGAGCGGTGGCGGGACGACCTGGTGCCGTTCCTCATCGGGTGCAGCTTCACCTTCGAGCGGGCGCTGCTCGCGGCCGGGGTGCCGGTGCGGCACCTGGAGCTGGGGACGAACGTGCCGATGTACGTCACGAACGTGGCCTGCACGGCGGCCGGGAGCCTGTCGGGGCCGCTGGTCGTGTCGATGCGGCCGGTGCCGGGCGAGCTGGTGAAGACCGCGATCGAGGTGAGCGGGCAGTATCCGCTGGTGCACGGGGCGCCGGTGCACGTCGGGGACCCCGCGGGGATCGGGATCCACGATCTGGCCCGGCCGGACTTCGGCGATCCGGTCGAGGTGCGGGAGGGGGAGGTGCCGCTGTTCTGGGCGTGCGGGGTGACGCCGCAGGCGGCGGTCATGGCCAGCGGCGTCGAGTACGCGATCGGCCACCTGCCGGGGCACATGGCGATCCTGGACGCCCGCGACGACGACTACCGCGTGCCGTCCTGACCGCCTTGCCGTCCTGACGCCCGCCTACGCGGATTTGCGTACGCGGGTGCCTCGTCTCGGCGGACGACCCCGGGCGCCGCCCAGGTCAGACTCCTTGACCATGCTGACCGTCTTGACCAGGGCGTTCCGGGTGCCGGAGCTGCGTAAGAAGCTGCTGTTCACGCTGGGACTGATCGCGTTGTTCCGCCTCGGGCAGCTCATGCCCTCCCCGGGGGTGGACGTGGTGGCCGTACGGGAGTGCGTGGGGTCGGCCAGGGGCGGGCTGTTCGACATGGTGCAGATGCTCAGCGGGGGCGCGATGCTGCAGCTGTCGGTGTTCGCGCTGGGCGTCATGCCGTACATCACGGCCAGCATCATCATGCAGCTCTTCGCCGTGACGGTGCCCAGGCTGGAGGCCCTCAGGAAGGAAGGGCAGCGGGGCCAGGCGAAGATCACCCAGTACACGCGCTACCTGACCGTCGGGCTCGCCGTGCTGAACGCCGGGACGATCGTCGCGCTCGCCCGCTCCCGGCAGCTCCTGCCCGGGTGCGCGAAGCCGCTGCTGCGCGACGAGGGGCTGCTGCCCGTGGCCGTGATCGTGCTGACCATGGTGGCCGGGGCCTGCGTGGTCATGTGGCTCGGCGAGCTGGTCACGGACCGGGGCATCGGGAACGGCATGTCCATCCTGATGTTCACGCAGGTCGTGGCCGTCTTCCCGGGATACATGGCGAAGATCTTCGTGATGAGCCCGGTGAGCTTCGTGGTGATGACGGCGGCCGGGCTGTGCCTGGTGGCGGCCGTGGTGTTCGTGGAGCAGGCGCAGCGGAGGGTCCCGGTGCAGTACGCGAAGCGGATGGTGGGGCGGCGGATGTACGGGGGCACCAACACCTACATCCCGATGAAGGTGAACCAGGCGGGGATCGTGCCGGTGATCTTCACCTCCTCGCTGCTGTACCTGCCGACGCTGGCTGCGCCGCTGCTGGGGGACTCGGCGCGGACGTGGGTGGAGCTCAACCTGACCTCGGGGACGCATCCCCTCTACATGAGCGTGTACGTGCTGCTCATCGTCGCCTTCGCCTACTTCTACGTGTCGATCACCTTCAACCCCGTGGAGGTGGCGGACAACATGCGGCGCTACGGGGGATTCGTTCCCGGGATCCGGCCGGGCGGGCCCACGGCGCGATACCTGGCGTACGTGCTCTCCCGGCTGACCGCGCCCGGGGCGCTCTACCTGGGGGTGCTGGCGCTGCTGCCGCTGGTGGCGTTCGCGATCCTCCGGGATCCGGGTACGCAGCAGAACTTCCCGTTCGGCGGGACGAGCGTGCTGATCATGGTCGGGGTCGGGCTGGACACCGTCAAGCAGATCGAGTCCCAGCTCCAGCAGCGCAACTACGAGGGTTTCCTGCGGTAAGTCACACGCTGAGCCCGGCTCGCATGGCGAAGACCACGAGCTGGGCCCGGTCCCTGGCATGCAGCTTGAGCATGGCGCGGCTGACGTGGGTGCGGACGGTGTCGGGGCTGATCACCAGCTCCTTGGCGATCTCCTCGTTCGACCGGCCGGTGGCCACCCACGCCACCAGCTCCCGTTCGCGGGGCGTGAGCGTCTCCAGCCCTTCGACCGGCTCGGTGCCGTGCCGCCCGAACAGCCCGATGACCTTCTTCGTGATCGCCGGTGAGAGCAGCGCCTCCCCGGCGGCCACCACACGTACGGCGTTGACCAGCTCCTCCGGGGCGCTGTCCTTGAGCAGGAAGCCGCTGGCGCCGGCCTGGAGGGCGGCGAAGACGTACTCGTCGACGGCGAAGGTCGTCACCACGACGATCCTGGTGGCGCGCAGTTCGGGGTCGTCGGCGATGGCCCGCAGCACGGCCAGGCCGTCCATGCCGGGCATGCGGATGTCGAGCAGCAGGACGTCGGGGCGGGTGCGGCGGATCAGCGCGAGCGCGGCGGCGCCGTCGGCGGCCTCGCCCACGCACTCCATCCCGGGCGCGCGCTCCAGCAGGGCCCGCAGCCCCATCCGCACGACCGCCTGATCGTCGGCGAGGGCCACCCTGACCACGCCCTCAGTGGAGGACGCGCCGTCCGGGACGGTTGCGCCGTCCAAGGGGGCCGCGCCGTCCGGGGAGGGCGTCCGGCTTGGGGAGGTCGCGCCGTCCGGGGTGGTCACGCGGAGGTCCGGGGGAACCGGGCGGTCACCTGGAAGCCGCCGCCCTCGCGCGGTCCCGCGGCGAGATGGCCGCCCGCTTCGGTGACCTTGGCACGCATCCCGCCCAGCCCACGCCCTTCGCCCGCGCCCGTACGGCCGACACCCCGATCGGCCACCTCCACCACGAACTCGCCCGGACCCCCGCCCACCCGCACGAGCGCCCTGGTGGGCCCCGCGTGCCGCAGAACGTTGGTCAGCGACTCGCGCACCACCCCGTAGACGGCGGCCTGGAGATGGGCGGGCACGGCGAGGTCCGCGGGCTCGACGTCCACCGGCACGCCCGCCGCCCGGACGCCGTCGATCAGCCCGGCGAGGTCGGCCCCCGGCGGGTCGATGCCGTCGAGCGCCGCCCGCAGCTGGGCGAGCGCCGTCGTGCTGGTCTCCCTGATCGCTTGCAGCGAGGCGCGCGCCTGCTCGGGGTCGTCGTCCAGGGTGACGAGCGCGATCCCGGCCTGCATGGCGATGGCCGCCAGCCCGTGCCCGGCCGCGTCGTGCACCTCTCCGGCGATCCTGGCCCGCTCCGCCGCCAGCAGGTCGGGCCCGGCGCCGTCGGCGGAACGCACCGTGGTGAGCCGGTGGGGCTGGGCGGCGGGGATGCCCCACGCCGGCTCGGCTCGTACGGACTCGGCGAAAAGCGGCGGCTCAGCGAAAGAGAACGACGGTGGCTCGGCGCGTACGGACTCCGTGGAGAACGGCGGCGGCTCGGCCTCCGCCGCGGCGGCAGCGGCCGCGGCGCGGGCCTGGGCGAGGCCGCTGAACGACCACGGGACGGCCAGCCAGCCCGCCCACGCCAGCATGATCACGACGGGGACGTCGCCGACCCGGGTCAGGCGTGACAGGGCGGCGAGCGGCCGGCGCAGGCGGCCGGCCCTGTGCGTCTGCTCCGTCACCATCCCCACCCGGCCAAGGTTCGCGTTGCCCCGATCCTAGCGAGCTTTCACAGGTTCCGGGTCTGGCGCGGGCCGTCCAGCCCCCACGAGGTGATCTTCCTCGGGGTGATCCTGATGATCTCTCTCGAGAAGTACGGCACGGGCGGGTCGACGTCGCTCAGCGCCTCCGCCGTGCCCCTGATCTCGATGCCGCGCACCACCCACGGATCGACCGAGGCCAGGTCGTCCACGACGAGCGCGACGGTGCTGCCCTTCCCGACGTTCCTGAACTTCTTGGACACCCCCATGGCGTGCCCGCCGATGGTGATCGTGCCGGTCCCGGCGTCGACGAAGAAGCCGACCGGGTTGTTCTGCACCTGCCCGTCGGGCGACACGGAGGCCAGCCGGCCGAGGTGCTGCGAGGACAGGTAGTCAAGTTCCGCTGGTGTGAAGGTCATGCAGGCGAGTCTGCAACCTTGACATTGGTTGGGGTCAAGCCATTCCGCCTGTGAGCCAGCGCACCGGGTTCGCGGTGGTGATGAGGCCGATCATGTCCTCGCCGACGCCCGCCTCGCGCAGGCGCGGCAGCAGCGCGTGGAAGAGGTGCGCGTAGCCCGGCCCGTCGTACTTGCGCAGCTGCGCCACCCGGCTCAGCCCCGTGCTGATCAGCAGGCGTTCCGCGTGGCCGTCCTCGATGAGGCCGAGCGCGATCCTGGCCGCCTGGTCGGCGCCCAGGCCGAGCACGCCCAGGCTCACGTACGCGCCCGCCTCGGCGATCTTCCTGGCCGCGCCCAGGTCGGTGCCCGCGTAGCCGACGGCCACCCGGGAGCCCGGCAGGCCCTGGCCGAGCAGGATCTCCAGGAGCGCGGGGGCATGCGCGCCGTGCGTGGCGACCGGCAGGCGCGACTTCAGCGAGGCGCGGGCGGCGGCGACCAGGCAGCGCTCCTCGCGCGGCGTCGGCTCGGCGCCCCAGGTGCCGACCTCGCCGATCACGCCGGGGAAGACGCCCATGTCGTCCACGCCGCTGAGGATCTCGTCCATGAGGCGGGCGGTGAGCGTGTCCACGTCCGCGTCGCCGACGTCCGTGAACGGCTCGGCGAACAGGCCGGTCGAGGCGATCACCGGCACCCGGCTGCCGGCCGCCATGCGGGCCAGGGCGGCGGCGTCGCGGCCCATCCCCATGCAGGTCAGGTCGACCACGAGACCGAGGCCGTCGGCCTGGCGCAGCTCGCGGAGCTCGGCGGTGACGGCCTGCTCCTCGTCGAGCCACCGGTACGGGTCCGAGTCGATGCCGACGGCCCAGCGCATGTCGGTACGCAGGTGCTCGTGCGGGAGGACGGGGCCGGTGATGGCCGCGGCTCGTACAGGGCCGGTGACGGTGCGAAGCAAGACCTCGGGCATAGCAGACATTAACCGATGTTTGCCGGAAGTAGCCTCTTCTGGCGGGAAATTTTGCCGTTCGGAGGGTTTCAGGCCTTGCTAGTCGCCTGCAAGTCGGCACCCAGTGAGGGCCCGTATCCTGGATGGCACACCGACTGCCGGGGGGAATTGTGCAGGTTCAGAACTCCGACACCGGCGACGCCGACATGCTCAAGGGCGAGGCCGCCGAGCATTCCAGCATGCCCGAGCGCCGTACGGGCCTTCACGGGTGGCTGGACGGGATCAGGTCCACGCGCACGGGCGCGCTCACGCTGAAGATCGTGTTCGGCGTGATCGGGACGGTCATGGTGGTGGCCGGGCTGATCATGGTGCCCTTCCCCGGGCCGGGGTGGGCGGTCGTGTTCGCGGGGCTGGCGGTGCTGGCCGTGGAGTTCCACTGGGCCCGCAGGGTGCTGGAGTTCGGCAAGCGCACGCTGCACGCCTGGATGGAGTGGTACAAGCGGCAGGGCTGGCTGGTGCGCGTCGTCGTGCTCGTCGCGACGGTGGCCGCCGCCGCGGTGATCGTCTACTTCGGGCTGCGCACGCTCGGCTTCGACGCGATCGCGTTCGTCCGGGGTCACATATAGATCGGTCCGGTATACCGGCCCGATATTCCATGCTTTCCTGCCTATTCTGCGGGCGTGATCGCCAAAATCGCCATCGCGCTGTCCTTAACGCTTTCCGGCCACGCGTCCGCCGGGTTCACGGGTCCCGCCGCCCGGGCGGACCTCGTCCTCCCCGGGACCGCAGGCGTGAAATATCGCGAAACAACGGGTGATCCGGTACGCCTGACCGCCTACGGCCTCGGCACCAAGCGCACCTACCTCAGGTCCACGACCGGGAGCACGTTCACCTGGCAACAGGCGCTGTCCGAGGTGTCCGTCGCGCCCGGCGGCCGGCTGACGGCAGGCGTGCCCAGGGCGTACCGGTCGGGCTACGACTCCCTGATCGTCACCGACCGCACCACGGGCGCCGCCGGCCGGATCCGTACGGTCAAGAAGCCCCTGACGGCTTCCTACGCCTCCTGGTCCCGCGACGGGAAGCGGGTCGCGCTCACGGTCGAGCAGAAGACCGGCGGCACGTGGCGCGTGATCGGCTACACCGTCGTGGACGTGGCCGCCAAGACCGCCCGCACGATCAGGGTCACCGGCCTGAGCGCGAAAGCGGGCTTCTGGTGGAGCCCCGACGGCAACCTCGTCTCCATGTACGGCACCGGCCTGCGCGTCTACCGGGCCTCGGACGGCGCGGTCCTGCGCACCTACGCCGGCGTCGGCCTGCCGACCGGCCCCGAGGACTCGTTCTCGCCGTCGGGCACCCGCCTGACGACCTGGTGCCCGGCACGCTTCAAGGAACAGCTCTGCCTGGTCGACCCGGCCACCGGCAAGATCGCCCAGCGGGTGAACGCCCGGCCGGAGGCGCTGTTCGGCTGGTGGGACGACAGCCACGTCATCGCCGTCGTGGCGCGCGGCACCGCCTACCGGCTGGTGGTGCTGGACCTGACCGGCAAGGCGACACGCGTGCTCGCGGAACTGCCCCGTACGACGTGGGCAGCGGAACTCTGGCTCTCCTTCACCCGAGGATCATAGATAGAGGCCGGTGCCGTGGTCGGTCTCCTGGGTGGCCACCGCGTGCAGATCGCGCTCGCGCATCACCAGATAGACCTGCGCGTGCACCTCGACCTCGGACTGGTCTTCCGGGTTGAAGAGCACCTTGTCGCCCACCTTGACCGAGCGCACGTTCGTACCGACGCCGCACACCTCGCCCCAGGCCAGCCGGTTGGCCAGTTTGACCGTCGCGGGGATGACGATCCCGGAGCCGCTGCGCCGCTCCTGTGCCTCCGGCTCCAGCCTGATCATGACCCGGTCGTGCAGCATCTGAATTTCGAACTTGGGCTCAACCACAGCCCAAGTTTACGAGTCAGGACACCCCCGAGACTCCGGAAGCGCGATCACGGCAGCCTGAGCTCGGCGAACACGGGCCGGTGGTCGGTGCCCCGCAGCGGCAGCACCTGGAACTCCCGCACCGCCATCCGCGAGTCCGCCAGCACGTGGTCGATCGCCACGCCCGGCAGACCCACCCGCGAGCCCTCCTGCGGCCAGGTCGCCACGAATCCCCGCCCCATGACGTCGGCCGCGTCCCGGTAGCCGCTCGCCAGCAGGGCGCGTACCGGCAGGTGGTCGAGCGTGGCGTTGAAGTCGCCCGCCAGCACCCGCAGTTCCTTGCCCGCGGGCGGCAGCGCCTCCAGGCCGGACTGCCAGCACGGCTGCCGCCCGATCCGCTTGGGCGCGCACGGGTGCACCGACACGATCTCCACGCGGGCCCCGCCGGGATGCCTGAGCCAGGCCCTGGCCTGCCCGAAGCCGCCGAAGTTGATGGCCTGCCCGGCCGTGAGCGGGTGCCGCGCGTACACGGCCGACCCGCCGACCCCCTCCCGCGGCCGCGTGACGGCGTACGGCAACAGCGCGCGCACCCCCGCCCGGTCCAGCCGCCGCATGGCGTCCGGCGTGAACTCCTGCAACGTCAGCACGTCCGGCCGCAACCTGCTGATCAGCGCCATCAGCTCCGCCGTGTGGGCCCGCCCCACCAGCAGGTTCGCCGCGAGCACCCGCAGCACCGGCCCGTCGGCGTCGGGGTTGCCGTCGACCAGGGCCCGGGGGAGCACGGCCGGCACCAACGCCAGCACCGTGACGAGCGCGACCGTGCCCGCCGCCCACCGCCGCAGCACGCAGGACAGCGCCAGGCTCACCGCCGCCGCGCACACCGCGTACGGCGTGTACGCCACCACCGGCACCCACGGCCAGTCCGGCTCGAACCCGCTCAACCGCACCGCCGCCCACCCCGCGAACGGCACCACCACGATCCAGCTCACCCATGTCCGCACGCCTTGTATCGCCACAAAGCGCGATTCGGGTTCATGAGTAAGGTGTGCTCCATGCGCGACGTGGAGGCAGGCGTCCTGAACGCCATCGACGAGGTCGAGACCGTGAGCCTGCTGGCCGAGACCGTCGGCGTCCCCAGCGTGACCGGCACCGACGCCGAGTCGGAGCTGCAGCACCGCTTCGCCCGCCTGCTCACCGAGGCCGGCATGGACGTGGACGTCTGGAAACTCGACCTCGCCGGCCTGGCCGCCCGCCCCGGCTTCCCCGGCACCGAGGCGCCCAGGAGCGAGGGGTACGGCGTCGTGGCCGTCACCGAGGGCGAGGGGTCGCCGGCGCTCGCGCTCCAGGGTCACGTGGACGTCGTCCCGACCGGCGACCTGGCCAAGTGGGAGGGGCACGACCCGTTCGCCGCCCGGATCACCGGCGACGTGCTGCACGGCAGGGGCGCCTGCGACATGAAGGCGGGCCTGGTCGCGAACCTGGCCGTCGCGCGGGCGATCAAGAAGGCCGGGGTCAGGCTGGCCAGGCCGCTGGCGGTGCACTGCGTGATCAGCGAGGAGGACGGCGGGCTCGGCGCGTTCGCCACGCTCGCGCGGGGGCACACGGCGCAGGCCGCGGTCATCACCGAGCCCACCAGCGGCGCGGTCATCACGGCCAACGCGGGCGCGCTGACCTTCCGGCTGGAGATCGCCGGTCGGGCCGCCCACGGGGCCACGCGGCACGAGGGGGTCAGCGCGGTCGAGGTGTTCTGGCCGGTGTTCGAGGCGATCAGGCGGCTGGAGACCGAGCGCAACCGGGACGTTCCCGGCCTCTTCCGGGGCGACGGAGCGCCGTACCCGATCGAGGTCGGCACCGTGCGCGCGGGCGACTGGGCCAGCACCGTGCCCGACCTGCTGGTCGCCGAGGGCCGGCTCGGGGTGCGGCTGGACGAGGACCCGGCGGCGGCGCGGGCCGCGTTCGAGGAGGCGGTCGCCGACGTCGCCGATCCCTGGCTGCGCGCGAACCCGCCGGTGGTGACGTGGCCCGGCGGCCAGTTCGCCAGCGGCCGGCTGCCCGCCGGGCATGCGCTGCTGGACGAGGTCGGCCGGGCGGTCGCCGACGTCACGGGCGCGCGGCCCGCCGAGGCGGCGGCGCCGTACGGGAGCGACCTGCGACTGTACGCGGCCGGCGGGATCCCGACCCTGCACTACGGCCCCGGGGACGTGCGGTACGCGCACGCTCCCAGGGAACAGGTCGAACTGCGGGAGCTGCGCGAGGTCACGCGGGCACTGGCACTGCTCGTTGTGCGCCGCTGCGGAGCACTCTGA
Source organism: Nonomuraea sp. NPDC004186 (assembly GCF_053603495.1). Classification (NCBI taxonomy): domain Bacteria; kingdom Bacillati; phylum Actinomycetota; class Actinomycetes; order Streptosporangiales; family Streptosporangiaceae; genus Nonomuraea; species Nonomuraea sp. NPDC004186. The sequence continues at coordinate 36,202 of NZ_JBSGFQ010000012.1, forward strand.
GCAGGGTCCCCGGGCTCATCAGCGACGGCGGCGGGCACTGAAATGGACTAGAGTCCGAATCATGTCGGAGTCACTGGAGCTTCTGGTCGGCCAGCCGGTGAAAGAGCGGGCGGACGCGGCGCGCAACCGGGAGAAGGTGCTGGCCGCGGCCGCCCGGCTGTTCGCGGAGAAGGGGGTGGAGGCGGTCTCGATGGACGCCGTCGCCGCGGAGGCCGGGGTGGGCAAGGGCACGCTCTTCCGGCGCTTCGGTGACAAGTCGGGGCTCGCCGTGGCGCTCCTGGACGATCGCGAACGCGACCTGCAGCAGCGCGTCCTGTCCGGCCCGCCGCCCCTCGGGCCCGGCGCTCCCGCGTCCGAGCGGCTGGCCGCCTTCGTGGCCGCCTACCTCGATTACCTCTTCGCCCACCTGGACCTGGTCCGCATGTCGGAGACCGCCAGCCCGGGGGCCCGCTACCGGATCGGGGCCTACCGCTTCTGGCACAGGCACGTCGCGATCCTGCTGGCCGAGTGCCGCCCGGGCGGTGACGCGGACCCGCTGTCCCACACGCTGCTGGCCGCGATGGGCGCGGAGGCGGCCGCGGCCCTGAAGGACGCCTACGGCCCCGCGCGTGCGGCCACGGCCGTCACCACCCTCGCCACCGCCCTGACCACTACCCCCTGACCTCACCGCGCGGTCCGCCGAGCCCGCGGGCCGGTCGTCGGCGGGGTGGTGGGTCAGGCGGAGGTGGAGATGCGGCGGCGGGATTCGGGGACGATGAGCGGGGTGCCGGACTGCGGGTCCGGGATGATCTCGCAGCGCAGGTCGAACACCCGGTGCACCAGCTCAGGCGTGACGATCTCCGTCGGATCCCCCTCCGCGACGATCTCGCCGGCCCGCATGACGATCAGGTGGGTCGCGTACCGGCAGGCCTGGTTCAGGTCGTGCAGGACGGCCACCATGGTGCGTCCGGCCTCGTGCAGGTCGGCGCAGAGGTCCAGCACCTCGATCTGGTGGGAGATGTCCAGGAACGTGGTCGGCTCGTCCAGCAGCAGGATCGGCGTCTCCTGAGCCAGCGCCATGGCCAGCCACACCCGCTGCCGCTGCCCGCCCGACAGCTCGTCCACGATCCGGTCGGCCAGCTCCGCCACGTCGGTGGCGCGCATGGCCTCGGACACGGCCGCCTCGTCGGCGCGCGACCACTGCCGCATGAGCCGCTGGTGCGGGTAGCGGCCGCGGGCCACCAGATCGGCCACGGTGATCCCGTCGGGCACGACCGAGCTCTGCGGGAGCAGGCCGAGCCGCCGCGCCACCTCCTTCGACGGCAGCGACGTGATCACGCTCCCGTCCAGGTGGACGGCGCCGGACTTCGGCTTGAGCATCCGGGCCAGGGCGCGCAGCAGGGTGGACTTGCCGCAGGCGTTCGGGCCGATGATCACGGTGAAGGACTCGTCGGGGATCGCCACGCTCAGGTCGGCCGCCACGACGCGCTGGTCGTAGGCGAGCGTGAGATCGGTGCCTGACAAACGGGCCATCAGTGGCGGTCCTTTCGCAGGAGCAATGCGAGGTACGTGCCGCCGATGGCGGCGGTCAGCACGCCGACGGGCAGCTGGGTGGGGGCGAGGACACGCTGGGCGGCCAGGTCGGCGACGGTCAGCAGGACGGCGCCCATGAGCGCCGAGGCCCCCATCGTCACCCCGGCCGAACGCGTGAGCCGCCGGGCGAGCTGCGGCGCGGCGAGCGCGACGAAGACGACGGGCCCCGCGGCGGCCGTGGCCACCCCGGACAGCAGCACGCCGGCCGTGATCGCCACCGCGCGCACGACCTCCACCCGGATCCCCATGGCCTTGGCCGCGTCGTCGCCCATCTCGATCATCCGCATCGGGCGCGCCACGAACGCGCACACCGGCAGCAGCACGGCCAGCGCCAGCGCCACGGGGATCGCGTGATCCCAGCCGCGCCCGCTCAGGCTGCCGGTCAGCCAGGCGCCCGCGGTGGCCGCGTCGTTGATGTTCGCCCTGGTCAGCAGGTACGAGTTGACCGCCAGCAGCAGCGCGTTCGCCCCGATGCCGACCAGGACCAGCCGGTAGCCCTGCACGCCTCCGCGGAAGGCCAGCGCGTACACGAGCACGGCCGTGAGCACGCACCCGGCCAGCGCGCCACCGGCGATCGCCATCGCCGAGCCGCCCGCCACGACGGCGACGATGCCGCCCGTCGAGGCGCCGGCGGTGAAGCCGATGAAGTCGGGGCTGCCCAGCGGGTTCCTGGTGAGGCTCTGGAAGATCGCGCCGCTCACCCCGAACGCCGCGCCGACCAGCAGCCCGGTCACCACGCGAGGGGCGCGCAGCTTGTTGACGATCAGCTCGGCGACCGGCGTGCCCTGGCCGAAGAGCGCGGAGACGATCTCGGGCACGGGCACCGTGAACTCACCCGTCGAGATGGCCGCCACGGTCACCGCGCAGGCGACCACGACGAGGATCGCGCCGACGAGCAGGGCGCGGGGCGCGAGCCGTACGGACCAGGGGCCGACGCGGACGGTCACAGCGCCGCCACCCGCCTGCGCCTGGCCAGCATGATGAAGATCGGCGCGCCGATCACCGCCCACACGATCCCCACCTGCACCTCTCCGGGCCGGGCGATGACCCGGCCCACCACGTCGGCCGCCAGCAGCAGCACCGGCGCGGCCAGCGCGGAGTAGGGGAGCACCCAGCGCTGATCGGGCCCCACCACCGCGCGCACGGCGTGCGGCACGATGAGCCCCACGAACCACAGCGGCCCCGCGGCGGCGGTGGCCGCGCCGCACAGCAGAGTGACGGCCACCCCGGTGAGGATCCTGGTACGGTTCACGGCCACGCCGAGCGCCCTGCCCGCGTCGTCGCCGAGGGCGAGCAGGTTGAGCGGCCTGGCCAGCAGCAGCCCCAGCACCAGCCCGGCCACCATGAACGGCGCCAGCCGCACCAATGTGTCTGCCGTCTGCCCGGCCAGCGACCCGGTCAGCCAGAACCGCATCCGGTCGAACGTCTGCGCGTCCATGCGCAGGATGGCCGAGGCCACCGCCGTGCACACCATGCCGAAGGCCACGCCGGCGAGCGCGAGGCGTACCGGGCTGGAGCCCGAGCGGCCCGCGGAGGCCAGGGCGTAGACGACGGCGGAGGCCAGCGCGGCGCCGCCGAACGCGAACCAGACGTAGACCGCCGGATCGGACACCCCGAACAGGCCGAGCGCCAGCGTCACACCGAGCGCGGCCCCCTCGTTGATGCCCAGCAGGCCGGGGTCGGCCAGCGGGTTGCGGGTCAGGCTCTGCATGAGCGCCCCCGCCAGGCCGAGCGTCGCGCCGACGCCGAGGCCCAGCAGCGTACGCGGGACGCGCAGCTCGCGGATGACCGTGTGGTCGTTGGAGCCGTTCGGGGCGAGGAAGGCGTCGATCACCGTCGAGAACGACACGGACCGCGCCCCCAGCGCCACGCTCGCCATCGCCACGAGCGCCAGCACGCCCACCGTGACGACGAGCCCGGTGACGAGCACGAAGGCCCGTGCGGCGGGAGCGGGGCGGCCGGTGGCGGGCGGATCGTCCTCCACGGCCCCCCAGCGCGGCGGGGACGTGTCTTCAGCCGGGCGCACCCGACCCCCTCTCGTAGCGGTCAAACTTAGGCAAGGCTAATCTAAACGCCCAGTAATCAGGCAAGCCTAACCTTAGGAGATGTACATGTCGGGACCGGTTCTGCCTCGCAGGGGTTTTCTGGCGTCCGCCGCGGGCCTCGCGGCAGCCCTGACACTGGCGGCGTGCGGCGGCGAGCCGGCGGCCCCCGGCGGGTCAGCCGTTCCCACCGCCTCGTCCTCCACCGCACAGAGCTGGACGTTCACCGACGACCGCGGCAAGAAGGCCGAGCAGCCCAAGACCCCGTCCAGGATCGTCGCCCAGGTCGGCGCCGCCGCCGCCCTGTGGGACTTCGGCGTGCGCCCCGTCGCCGTGTTCGGCCCGCACAAGCTCAAGGACGGCTCCAAGGACCCGCAGGTCGGCAACGTCGACATCACCAAGGTCCAGGGTCTCGGCAACGTGTGGGACGAGTTCAACGTCGAGCAGTACATCGCGCTCCAGCCCGACCTCCTGGTCAGCAGCATGTACATCAAGGGCACCCTCTGGTACGTGCCCGAGAAGTCGAAGGACACCATCGAGCAGGTCGCCCCGACCGCGGGCATCATGCTGACCGGCCGCAGCGCCACCCAGGTGATCGGCAAGTACGAGGAACTGGCCAGGTCACTCGGCGCCGACATGCAGGGCGTGCCCGAGGCCAAGGCCCGCATGGAGGCCGCCACCAAGGAGCTCGCGCAGTTCAAGAATCTCAAGATCCTCATGATGTCCGGCGGCCCCGACGCGATGTGGGTGGTCAACCCGCCGGAGTACCCGGACATCGTGCACCTGATGGACGCGGGCCTCGACGTCGTCAAGCCCGCGAAGGTGGACGAGGGCGGCTTCTTCCAGACGCTGAGCTGGGAGAACGCCGACGAGTACGACGCCGACGTGATCCTCTACGACACCCGCACCCAGTCGCTCAAGCCCGAGGAGATGATGAAGAAGCCCACCTTCGCCAAGCTCCCCGCGGTCAAGGCCGGCCAGCTCTACCCGTGGAACGCCGAGGCGCCCTACAGCTACCAGGGCTACGCGGCCTTCCTCGAAGGGCTGGTGGCCAACCTGAAGAAGGCTAAAGAGCTCCCCTGACCTCGACGATCTCGGCGAGGGGGAACTCGAGGTAGTCGCCCGCCTCCTCGCACCAGGCGTCCAGCGCGCCGCCCTTGAGCTCGCCGTGGCTGATCGTGGCGGTCAGCCCGTCGGTGAGCGTGATGCCGGCGCGCACGCCCCGGTCGACCACGAACCCGAGCAGCGACTGCTGGGCCGTCGGCAGCCTGGTGGCCATCCTGCCGATGATCGCCCACGTGCGGCCGTTCCTGTCGTCCGCGGTCCGGCCGGCGGTGACCAGGCGGCGGGCATGCTCGTACGGGTCGGGCGTCGGCTCGGCGAGCATGTAGGGGACCTCCAGCTCCGCGAGGCCGGGGAACTCCGACAGCTCGGCCACCTGGCCGCCCGGCAGCAGGATCAGCTTGCCGTTCGGCGGCTCCTCGGGCCTGGCGCGGTGGATGGTGATCTGGCCGGTGTCGGCGACGGGCACGGGGGAGTAGCCGACCTCGCGCAGCGCGGCCAGCGTGCGGTCGGCGGGCGCGGCGCTCACCAGCACCGTGGGCGCGAGCAGCCGCAGGCCCAGCCGGCCCAGCCGCCGGTGCGCGGCGATCTCGGCCAGCAGCGCGGGGTCGCCGGCCTGGACGACGCATCCGACGGTGGTGACGGTGACCTCGCCGTGCCTGCGCGCGGTGTCGCGTACGAGGTATTCGAGCGGCTGCGGGATCGTGCCGACCCCGGCCAGCTCGTCGAGCAGGGCGTCGGCGTCGTAGCCGTGGTCGAGCGCCCGGCGCACGCTCTCGGTCGTGAACCGCCACACCGAGGCCGCGCCCCGCGACTCGCGGTCGGCGGCCCGGTCGAGCAGCGCCGCCAGCTCCGCCGACGGCGGCCCGGTCACGACCGCGGTCAGGTCGGGGCCGAACAGCGCGCTCCTGCGCACGCTGGCCAGCGCCCTGGTGGCCGCCTCTGCCAGCACGGGGTCGTGCTCGACCATGGGCACGGCGTCGTCGTTCTCGTCGCCCGGCCCGGCGACGAGCCCGGCCATCGCCCGGCCGAGGTCGGTGATCGCGTTGTTGGCCAGCAGGCCCAGCAGCGTGGCCTCGTCGAGCACGGCGGGCGCGCAGGCCAGCAGCAGCTCCAGGTCGAGCAGCGGCGCGTGCCAGTGGACGTTGGCCACGAGGCTGTCACGGTCGGCGAACGCCGTGCCCGCGGGCAGACCGGACAGGACCGGCAGCACGGCCCTGCGGATCCTGGCGACCGCGCTGCCCGAGGGGTCGTCGCCGAGCACGGTGCCGTACTTGCCGTCGACCTTGCGCAGCGACGTGCGCTCCATGCGCCACCAGGCCGCCAGCAGCACCCGCAGCCGCGCCGAGCCCTCGTCGAGCCGCCACCGGTCGAAGCGCTCGGTGGGGATCATGCCGCCCGACTGCTCGTCCCAGGCCAGCAGCCTGGCCACCGCGCAGACCTCCAGGAGCAGCCGTGTCTCGTCCTCGTCGCAGCCGGTCTCCTTGGCCACCCTGCGCACCTCGCGCACGCCAACGCCGCCGGTCTTGAGCAGGGGCAGCGGCGTCTTGGCGGTGTTGTCGAGCAGGGCCGCGCACCGCTCGACCACGTGCGGCGCGGCCAGCGTCATCAGGTGGTCGACCTCCTCGGGGTCGACCGGGATCGTGGCCACCTCGGGAGCCTCGGGCCTGAAGGCCGGGTGGTAGCCGGGGCCGCGCAGGCAGATCGCCACCTCGCGGGGGATCTCCGCGACGTGCCAGCTCGGGCGGAAGAGCAGGCCGTGGTCGGCGCACCACTTCTCCGGCGTGCCGGGGGTGACGAACCGGCCGCCGTCGACGTTGAGCGCCGGGCCCTGCCAGGCGACCCGGTCGAGCAGCGGGATCGTGCCGTCGGGGGCGTTGCGCAGCAGCGCGTTGAGGCGTTCGCGGTCGGCGAGCGCCTCGGTGACGCGGGTGATGACGCGGCGCTTGTGGCCCTGGGAGGACAGGCCGAGGTTGCGGGCCAGCGCGTGGAGCGCGTCGTTGCCGATCGACCAGGAGTTGAGGTAGTGGTCCAGCGGCTCGCCGAGGCTGAGCGGGGCGGACCACCAGCGGGCGACGCCCTCCGCGAGATGGATGACGCCGTCCTCGCCCGGCCAGGCCAGCGCGTGGTCGTACAGGTGCTCCAGCCAGGGGGTCACCTCTTCGACCGGCGCGTCCACGAAGCCGGCCAGCCGCTCGGCCGTGGGGCGGGTCATGGCCAGGGCGGCCTCGGCGAGCTGCAGGCAGGGCAGCGGCAGGGCCCGCAGGGTCTCCATCACGGCGAAGCCGTTGCTCAGCCGCTGGGCCAGGGTGTCGAGCCGCCGCGGCCAGGGAGCGGCGATGGCGTCGGGCCTGTTGGCCAGGACACGGCCCAGCCTGTCTTCGTTCAGTTTTCGCAGCCAGCCGAGCAGGTGATCTTCCATCTGTGAGCAACTCTCATGGGGTCGCACGCGGGGACTCACCGTGAGCCATGAGCATCCACGGTAATGCAGATCACCCCCGGTCAGGAGAGGACTGCCCAGACGATCTTCCCGTGAGGTGCAAGTGCGGACCAGCCCCAGCGGAGGCTGAGTGATTCGACGATGTGGAGTCCGAGGCCGCCGGTGTCAAGGGGGCCAGGGTATCGCAGCACCGGCACCGATGAGCCTGGATCGGTGAATGCGCCGGTCACGAGGGGTCCCCGGCGGACGAGGGACATGTGGACGGGGCGCCGGCAGTGGGGCTCGTCCAGATGCAGGCCGTGGCGCAGCGCGTTGGTGGCGAGCTCGGAGACCACCAGCTCCATGTTCTCGGTCAGCTCGGCGAGCCCCCATCCCGACAACGTGCCGGTGGTGAAGCTGCGGGCCGAGTGGACCGAGGCGGGGCTGGGCGGGAGCACGAACGTGGCGCTCGCGGACGGGCCGGGGACCAGCAGATCGCGGGCCGCCTCCGGCCACCAGCCGACCGGAGGCCACCAATCGAACGTGGTCCACTGGCCGGGCGCCGTGGTGGATTGCACGTGATCATTCTGCGACAAACTCGCGTGCAGGTGCAAGAGCGAATGCACGTGCAGACAACCTGTGCACGCGCTACCGTTGCCCTCAAATGGTCAATATGGGGGAAAGGGGATCTTGTCCGCGGCCCATGATCTTTCGGCCGTGAAGTGACAGACTGTACGTGCATACCCCGCAACATGCGGTGGGCCGCCGACCGCAGCTCACCGTAAGTGCAGACTCCGCTACTTATGGCGATCCGCTGGGCGCGGCCCACCATAGGTGCATACTCCGCTACTTGCGGTGGACCGCCGAACGCGGCCCACCGCGTCGCAAGGAAACGAACAAGGAGCAGCACGTGTCCATTGATCCGCCCGGTTCTGCTTCGACCGTTCGGCGCATCATGCTGGGGGCGAGTCTCAGGCGCCTGCGTGAGGCCAGCGGGCTCGACCGCGGACAGGCCGGATTCCACATCCGGGCGTCCGAGTCCAAGATCAGCCGGATGGAGCTCGGTCGGGTCGGTTTCAAGACACGTGACGTGGAAGACCTGCTCACCCTGTACGGCGTCGTCGACGATGCCGAGCGCCGTGCCCTGCTGGAGATGGTTCGCGAGGCCAACACCCCCGGGTGGTGGCACAAGTACTCGGCCGAGCTGCCTTCGTGGTTCACCACTTACGTGGGCCTGGAGGAGGCCGCCGAGATGATCCGCACCTACGAGGTGCAGTTCGTGCCCGGTTTGTTGCAGACCGCCTCGTATGCGCGATCGGTATTCCAGCTTGGCAACCCCGGTCTGAGTCCGGACAAAATCGAGCGCCGCGTGCATATGCGCATGCAGCGTCAGGAGCGCTTCACCCAGAAGGACGGACCCCGCCTGTGGGCCGTCATCGACGAGGCAGCGCTCAAGAGGACCATCGGCGGGCGGGAGGTCATGGCGGAGCAGCTCCAGCATCTGCTGGAAGTGGCTGCCCTTCCCAACATCACCATTCAGGTGATGCCCTTCAGGTTCGGCAAGCACGCCGCTGAAGGGGGCGCGTTCAGCATCTTGCGGTTTCCCGAGTCCGACTTGTCGGACGTTGTCTACGTCGAGCAGCTATGGGGTGCCCTGTACCTGGACAAACGCGAGGACATCGACCCGTACCTCACGGCCATGGAGCAGTTGTGCGTGGAGAGCACCACGCCAGGGGGCACCGTCGAGCTCATCGGCGGTCTTCTCAGAAAGATGTAGATGAACCAGACCTACAACGGCATGCCCGCGGCGAACCTGACTCAGGTCGCCTGGCGCAAGAGCCGCTACAGCAACTCGCAGGGCAACTGCGTGGAGCTCGCCGAGCTTCCTGACGGGGGGATCGCGGTCCGCAACTCGCGCTTCCCCGACGGCCCTGCCCTCATCTATACCCGCGACGAGATCCGGGCCCTGGTGCTCGGGGTTAAGGACGGAGAGTTCGACGGCCTGCTCGTTTAACAGCCTTGTAACCTCCGGCGCGCCCGCTTAACGGGGGCGCGCCGGAGGCTTAACAGCCCGGCCTTCTGTTGCCGCGAGGATCAGGTTCATGCTCGACCAGATGACCCTGTATCCGATCGCCGACGACGTGCTGTTCGCACCCGGCGGCAAGGTCGTGATCCGTACGTATGGAGTGGCGCCCGCCACCACGGGGGCCTCCGTCTCTTACCGGACCTGGGTGACCGGCATCCGCGACCAGCCGCGGTACTGGCACTGGGGCCACTTCGAGGACGCCGCCTCCGGGCACCGCAGGGTCCTGGAGTGGCTCACGGGGCGGGGGCCGCAACCTTCCCAAGCGCTGACCTGATCGCTATCCTCGTGCCAAGCAACCGCTTGGTAGAGGAGGCGTGGTGCGGCGCGCGATCCACCTGATCGAGGAGGTCGACTTCCGGCCGATGAACTCCAGGCGGCCCCTGGAGTACCTCACCTGGCTGACCCGCTACAAGCGCGAGGACGAGAGCCGTGCCGCGCCCTCGCTCACCTCCGGCATGTCCATCAGGTCCCGCGAGATCGACCTGGTGGGCGCCTTCTACGCCGTCGGCATCACCGGCCATCCGCAGTTCAAGGCCGTCACGCTGTGGGACTGCCACGGCGGGTGGGACGGCGGCTGGCGGCAGATGATGGAGATCTACCAGGGCGTCGACGAGCGGCTCTTCCTGTCCGACATCGACGACCTGCGCTTCTCCGCCTTCTCCCGGCCCCTCGGCGCCGTGCCCGGCTGCCCGCCGCTGTCCGAGGCGCCCGCCGCCGAGCTCTACCTCTTCGAGAGCGCCCGGGTCCGCCCGGGGGCCGCGCTCGACTACCTGCACGCCGTGCGCACCGAGCGGGCGCCGCTGCTCGCCGAGCACGGCCACACCCTGGTCGGGCTGTACGAGGTGCTGTTCTGCGACACCGAGGCCGTCACCGTCTGGGCCGTCTCCCTCGACGACCACCTGGCCACCCAGCGCGCCCGCGACGCCGCCCTGGGCCTCGACGACGAGGTCGCGCCCGATTCCCGGCTTCTGGACTGGAGCAAACGGGCTCGCGACTATCTGGAAGGCCCCTGGCGTGAGACGCTTCTGGCACCGTTCCCCGGTTGCCGCCTGGCGCCGGAGGTCCCGCCGGGTTAGCGTCGGCTGCGGAGGTGGCCATGACGGACTCGTACCTCTCCAACGGGCAGAGCCCCGACGAGCACGTCGCCGCGTGCCCCGACTGCCGCGCCGCCATCGCGCTGCTCGACCATCCCGACCCGGCGGCAGAGCCGCCGCCCACGCTGCGCGAGGCGGTGCTGTCCAAGGCGCGCCGCCGCCGCAGCCCGGCCGTGCTGGGCGTGTCGTCCGTGGTGGTCCCGTACGCGGAGCAGGTCGCGCTCATGGACGACCTGCTCGGCGAGCTGAGCGGGCCCCAGTGGGAGGCCCCGATCGCCGGGCACGGCACGGTCAGGGAGCTGATGGAGCACCTGGCGGCCAACGACGCGACCGTGGCCCGGTTCATGGGCGTGCGCGGCATGAGCGGCCTGCCCGTGCACCGGCGCTGGCGCGAGCAGGCCGGCAGCCTGCTCGAACGGGTCTCCGCCGGCAGCGAGGTGCTGCTCGGCGTCGAGGTCGCGCTGGCGGGAGCCCGGCCGGCCCGCGCGCCGCTGCGCCAGGCCCTGATCCAGCGCACGTTCGAGACGTGGACGCACGCCGACGACATCAGGGCCGCCACCGACCGCTCCCAGGAGCCGCCGCGTCCCGAGCACGTGCACATGATCGCCGAGTTCGGGCTGGCGCTGCTGCCGCGGGCGATGCGGGAGCCGCGCCGCGACGTCTCGGCCACCGTCGTGCTGACCGGGCCGGGCGGCGGCACCTGGACGATCCCGCTGTCGCCCACCTCCGACCACGTCGCCGTGCTGCTGTCGGCCGGCGCGGTGGACTTCTGCCGGCTGCTGGCCAACCGCCGGCCGCCCGCCTCCTTCCCGTACGCCGCCGAGGGCGACTCCGCCCTCGCCCGCGACATGATCAGCGCCGCCGCCACGTTGGGGTGCGATTGATGAGCGATTTGGAACTGTGCACGCGGCTGACCGCCGGTGACCTCGACGCGCTGGCCGACGCCTACGACCAGCACGGATCGTACGTGTACGGGGTCGCGGTCAGGGTCACCGGCAGCCAGGCGCACGCCGAGGAGATCACCCAGAACGTGTTCACGGCCCTGTGGGAGCAGCCGCTCTCCTACGACCCCGCGCTGGGGTCGCTGCGCGGCTGGCTGGTCAGCCGGGCCCTGCACGAGTCGGCCGTGCGCTCGAAGGTCGGCTGACCCGTCAGCTGATCGGGGCGTTCCAGGTCAGGAGCACGGGCTCGGCGTGCTCGAAGCCGAGCCGCGAGTACGTGCCCGTGTCCAGCTTCAGCAGCCTGCCCTCCTCGGGCCCGAGGCCCAGCCAGCGGGCGGCCAGCACGCGCAGGAAGTGCCCGTGCGCCACCAGCGCCACCCGCCCCCCGGCCTTCCTGGCCCGCTCGATCACCCGGTCGGCGCGGGCGGCGACCTGCTCGGCGCTCTCCCCGGGGTGCTCGGCGTCGCCGGGGATCACGCCGTCCCGCCACAGGTACCAGCCGGGGTGGCTCTCGCGGATCTCCGGCGTGGTGATCCCCTCGTAGCCGCCGTAGTCCCACTCCCACAGGTCCGGGTCCACCTCGTAACCGGTCAGGCCGGCCAGCTCCGCCGTACGCCGTGCGCGCTGGGCGGGGGAGACCAGCACCAGGTCGAACGACTGCCCCTTGACCAGCGGCGCCAACGCCCTGGCCTGGTCCTCGCCGTGCTCCGTCAAAGGCAGGTCCGTCCGTCCGGTGTGCTGACCCGCCTTGCTCCATTCGGTCTCACCGTGCCGGAGCAGCAGCATCTCTTCCATGGAGTCCATCATCCGGTATGCCCGATTCCGGCCCGGCGTCAGGTGGCGAGCTCCTCGACCACGGGGGCGAAGGCGTCCAGGTCGCGCTCATGATGCACCACGAAATACGAAATATCGTGCTCATCCCGCCAATAGCGGAGCTTGTCGATGATGTCGGCGCGAGTCCCGAGCAGGACCTGCGGCGTCTCGCCGAGCGACGAGCTGTCGGCCGCGCTCCACGCCTCCTCCGCCTTCCGCTCGCCCACCTGCACCACGCTCGTCCCCAGCTCCAGCGCGTCGTAGCGCTCGCCCGCGGCCTCGCGCACGATCTCGATCTTCCTCAGGAACGCCGCCGGCCCGCCGTCCCGGTCGTCGGGCCCGCTCCCGTCCGGCCGGACCCGCATCCCGAGGTTCACGACGTCCGCCTCTTCGGCCGCCAGCCGCAGCATGCGCGGCCCGCCACCTCCGAGCGCGATCGGCGGGCGCGGCCTCCGTACGGGCTTGGGCTGCTGGTCGAGGCCGTCGATGCGGTAGTGCTTGCCCTGGAAGCTGAACGGCCCGTCCCCCCAGAGCCCCTTGAGCACGGCCACGGCCTCCCGCAGCCGCTCCACCCGCACCCCCGGCGGCTCCAGCGTCAGCCCGGCCCCGTCGTAGTCGCGCGCCATCCACCCGGTCCCGATCCCGACCTCCAGCCGCCCGCCGGACAGCAGGTCGAGCGTGGCCGCCTCCTTGGCCAGCACGGCCGGATGCCGGAAGTCGTTGGCGAACACCAGCGTGCCGACCCGCAGCCGGGTGGTGGCGCAGGCGGCCGCCGTCAGCGCGGCGATGGGGGCGAACCTGGGGCCGACGAGATGGTCGGGCACGAGGAGCACGTCGTACCCCTGCGCTTCGAGCCGTCGCGCCTTCTCCGCCCACGCCGCGCCCGACTCGGCCTCCCGCACCACCGCCCCGAACCTGAACCGCCGCACGATGCCTCCCATCACGTTGAGCAAGCGCTTGGGCGACACTGTACGCGCCGACCGGCCGCGCGGGTCAGCGGGAGGGGAGGGCGAGGGCGATGCCGGTGGTGGCGGCCGTGAAGACGAGCCAGGCCACGCCGCCCACCGCGCCCGGGAGCCCGGCGATCCAGGCGACCGGGATGAGGAACGGCGCCACGATCATGGCGATGGCCGCCCACTTCGGCGCGGCGCTGCGGAGTGCGGCGACCCCCAGCAGCACGAACCCGAGCAGGCTCAGGAAGAACGTGAACCCGAGGACCGACGTCGGCATCCCCTCGCTCAGCTGCGTGACGAGCCGGTTCGTGGTGGGCACGTCGAGCCCGGCCTTGGCGGCCGCGTAGATGGTGTCGTCGGAGGTCAGGCCGAAGGGCAGGGCCATGGCGAAGGCGAGGATCATGCCCATCAGCCCCAGCACGGGCCGCCCCGACCGGGCCACCTTGCTCACCGCGAAGATCGCGGGGATGAGGGTGACGGCGCCGAGGGCGGCGACCCAGCTCCAGAGCGCGTACGCGCCGAGGTCGGCGACGATGGCGCGGATGTACGGCTCGCCCTCGGCCGTGGCGTCGAACGAGCCGAGCAGGAGCGACACGGCGACGGTGAGCGGTGAGATCGCGGCGCAGGCGATCATCGCGCTCCGGGTGAAACCGGCGGTGGAGGAGGTTGTCTCAACTGTGGTCATGCCCCGAGGGTGAGCCCGCGGGGGCGGGGCGTGCATGAGTATGGGCTACTCAAATCGCGGGTTTACCAAGCGCTTGCTTAGGTGCCAGACTGGGGGCATGGAGATCCCGGTGCGCCAGGTGACGGACGACGAGGCGGCGTTCTTCGGCGAGCACGGCTGGGTGCGGCTCGGCCGGCTGATCGACCCGGGCACCGTCGCGGCCCTGCGCGAACGCGCCACCGGCTTCATGAACGGCCGGTCCAGGAGCCACGAGACGCTGGTCGACGAGGCGTTCGGGCAGTCGAGGGACATCGCGGCGAGCGACGAGATGTTCGGCGCGCTGACGTCGAGCCCCGAGATGGGGCGCAACGCCGTACGGCTGCTGCGCGGCGTCCGGGCCGTGCGCGTGCAGGTCACCAACCTCCTGGTCAAGGAGGCGGGGGAGCACGGCGCGACCGAGTTCCACCAGGACTTCCCCTGGATGCCGATGGACCGCTCGGCCATGCTGACCGTGTGGCTGGCCCTCGCCGACGTGCCCGCCGACATGGGGTCGCTGCGCTTCTACGACCGTTCGCACCGGTACGGGCTGCTCGGCCGGAGCTTCACCCGACCGGGGGACGACCAGCTCACCCAGCACCCGTGGCTCAAGGAGCTGGAGCTGTCGCCGCCGCTCGACCTCAAAGCGGGCGACGCCACCGTGCACCACGCCCTGACCGTGCACGGCGCGCCCGCGAACCGCCGCGACAGCCCGCGCCTGTCGTTCACCGTCACGTACTTCGACGCCGACGCCCTCTACACCGGCCTGCCCTACCGGCAGACCGACGGGCTCGGGCTCGAGGTCAACCGGCCGTTCGAGCACGAGAGATTCCCCGTCGTGAGCCTCGGAGGCCGGGATGCCTGAGACCTTACGGGGGCCGGTGGCGGAGCTCGGGGCGACGCTCATGCACGAGCACGTCTTCGGGCTGAGCCCCGAGATCCTGTGGAGCTGGCCGGACATCCCCGAGGGCTGGGACCTCGAGACGCGGGCGCGCGAGGCGGCGGGCAAGCTCGACGCGCTCAAGGCCGAGGGCATCGACACGGTCGTGGACCTGACCGTGGTGGGGCTCGGCAGGTACGTCCCCGCCGTCCAGCGCGTGGCCGAGCTGACCGGCGTGAACATCGTGGCCGCCACCGGCCTGTACACCTACGACGCCCTGCCGCCGTACTTCGCCAACCGGGGCCCGGGGTCGCTGTTCGGAGGGCCGGACCGGCTGGCCGAGTTCTTCGTACGGGACATCGTCGAGGGGATCGGCCGGACCGGCGTCAAGGCGGCCATGCTCAAGTGCGCCTCCGACCACCTGGGGATGACCAAGGGCTGCGAGCGGGTGTTCCGGGCGGTCGCGCAGGCGCACCTGGAGACCGGTACGCCGATCACCACGCACTCCCACAGCGCCTCCAGGGGCGGCCTCGAACAGCAGCGCCTCCTGGGCGAGCTCGGCGTGGACCTGGGCAAGGTGGTCATCGGGCACGCCGGGGACTCCACGGACGTGGCCTACCTGGAAGAGCTGATCGCCAACGGCTCCTACCTCGGCATGGACCGCTTCGGCATCGAGACGATCAGCCCGTTCGAGGACCGCGTGGAGATCGTGGCGAAGCTATGCGAGCGCGGACACGCCGGAAAAATGGTCCTAAGTCACGACTCATACTGCTTCAACGACCGCTTCGACGCCGACGTCGTACGGCGGCGCCACCCCAACTACCACCTTCTCCACGTCCCCCGCGACGTCGTTCCCGAGCTCCGCAAGAGGGGCGTCACGGACGACCAGGTCCACCAGATGCTCGTCGACAACCCGCGGAGGATCTTCGCATGACCGGTGACATCGAGGACTTCGACGTCAGCGCGGACTGGCACGTCGCCGCCCCGTACGACTTCCTTCGCGGGCTGCGCCGGGAGCGGCCGGTCTTCCGCAGCGAGCACCTCGGCGCGTACGTCCTGACCCGCTACCCCGACGTGCGGGCGGCCTACGGCGATCCGCGGCGCTTCTCCTCCAAGGGCTCGCTCACGATCTCCCGCAGCCTCACCCGCGAGACCAGGGAGAAGCTGGGCGAGCACGGCTCGTTCCTGTCCAGCTTCGTGGCGAACGTGGACCCGCCCGACCACACCCGGCTGCGCCGATCGGTGTCGAAGGCGTTCACGCCGCGCGCCGTGGCGGCCATGGAGCAGGAGTTCCGGCGGCTCAACGAGGACCTGCTCGACCGCCTGGAGCCGCGCAGGAGCGCCGACTTCGTCGGCGAGATCGGCCACGAACCGTCGATCAAGCTGACCGCCCGCTTCATCGGCGTGCCCGAGGCCGACGAGGCGTTCGTGCAGGCGCACGTCAAGGACTGGTTCCAGCTCTTCCTGTCGCCGCAGCCGCCGGAGCGCCAGCTCGAACTCGCCGGCAGCTTCCTGACCTATCTCGACTACGTGGACCGTCTGGTCGCCTCCCGGGCCAAGGACCCGCAGGACGACTTCACGTCCCTGATGACCTCCCTGATCGGCGCGGAGCTGACCCATCGCGAGGTCGTCGAGCTGATCTCCACGATCCTGCTCGGCGGCAACGACACCGTCCCCAACCAGCTCGGCAACACCGTCCTGCGCCTGCTGCGGGAAGGCGCCTGGCCGGTGCCGCCCGACCTGGTCGCGAACGCCGCCGAGGAGTGCATGCGCATCGACGGCGCGTCGCTGGGCTCGTTCCGCTACGCCGTGACCGACATCCCCCTGCACGGCGTCACGATCCCGGCCGGCGCCCTCGTCCTGCTCTCCACCGACTCCGCCGCCCACGACGAGAGCGTCTTCCCCGAGCCCGAGCGCTTCCTGATCGACCGGCCGAACGCCGCCGAGCACATGGTCTTCGGCTACGGCATCCACTTCTGCGTCGGCGCCGCGCTCGGCCGCCTGCAGCTGCGCACCGCGCTCGACGTGCTCGGCCGCCGCCTGCCCGGCCTGCGGCTCGTCCCCGGCGAGCCGGTCGCCCACCGCAGGTCGATCGTCGGCCGCGGCCTGACGGCCCTGGCGGTGGAGTGGTGAGCGCCCGCCCCTCGGGCCGGTTCGACGGGCGGGTCGCGATGGTGACGGGCGCGGGCTCGGGCATCGGCGCGGCCTGCGCGGCCCGCCTGGCCGCCGAAGGTGCATGCGTCGGCGTCCTGGACCTGCGCGCGGCCGGGGCGAAGTCCACCGCGGCCGCCATCCGCGCCCACGGCGGCACGGCCATGGCCCTGACCTGCGACGTCTCCGACGAGAAGCAGGTGGAGGAGGCGGTCGCGGCCCTGGTGACGTCGTTCGGCCGGGTGGACGTCCTGCACTCCAACGCCGCCGCGCTCGATGCCGGCGTCTACGGCCGCGACCGGGATCTGGACTCGCTCGACGTCGGGGTCTGGGACCGCACGATGGAGGTCAACCTGCGCGGCGCCATGCTCATGGTCAAGCACACGGTGCCCGCCATGCCGGACGGCGGCGCCATCGTCCTCATGTCGTCGGTGTCCGCCCTGGTCGGGGACGAGGTCCACGCCGCGTACGGGGCCTCGAAGGCGGCCCTGATCGGCTTCACCCGTTACGTGGCCACGATGTACGGCTCCCGCGGCGTCCGCTGCAACGCCGTCGCCCCCGCCCTCGTCCTCACCCAGGCCGCCCAGCGGGCCCTGAGCCAGGGGCAGCTCGCCGACAAGGCCGCCGAACGCCTCCTGCCGTGGCCGTGCACCCCCGACGACGTCGCGAACCTGGTGTGCTTCCTCGCCTCCGAGGAGGCCCGCTGCATCACCGGTCAGACCCTGACCATCGACTCCGGCACCCTGGCCCACCGCCCGCAGCACGCCGTCCAGCGCCGGCGCGATCTGAACGACGGGCCCCACTGACGCCGATGGGCGGGCGCCGCGCGGGGCACCCGCCCATCGAGCCACCGGCCGTCATGCCGGTGGTGTGGGAAGATCCTCCCCATACGTGCGGTAACAGGGGAGGTCTCATGGAGCCGGTGGCGGTCGGGCTGGTCGGAGCGGGCCCGTGGGCCGAGATGGCGCACGCGCCGATGCTGTCCAAGGGGCCGCACACGCGGCTGGCCGGGGTGTGGGCCCGCCGTCCCGAGGCCGCCGCCCGGCTCGGAGCACCGGTGTTCGAGCGCGTCGAGGAGTTGTTCGACGCCTGCGAGGCCGTGGCGTTCTGCGTGCCGCCCGCCGTACAGGCCGAGCTCGGCGTCCGCGCCGCCCGCGCGGGCAAGGCACTGCTGCTGGAGAAGCCGCTCGCGGACACGCTGGACGGCGCGCGGCGCCTGGCCGAGGCCGTCGCGGAGGCGGGCGTCGCCTCCCAGCTGGTGCTCACCCTGCGGTACGCCCCCCAGGCCCGCGCCTTCCTGGCCCGGTGCCGCGAGATCCAGCCGTTCGGCGGCCACGCCGCGAACATCTCCGGCACCCTCCTCGGCGACCACCCCTTCGCCACCCCCTGGCGGCTGGAGCGCGGCGTGCTGCTCGACGTCGGCCCGCACGTGATCGACCTGCTGGGCGCCGCGCTCGGCCCGGTGACCGGCGTGCGCGCGCACGGCAACTCGCTCGGCTGGACCGGGCTGCTGCTCGAGCACGAGGGCGGCGCGGTCTCCGAGGCGTCGCTGTGCATGGCCGCGGTCGGCGACCTGCCGCCCGCGACGTTCGCCGTGTACGGCCGCACCGGCAGCGCCGTGCTCCCGCACTTCGACGACGACCCCCTGGACACCATCGCCGAGGAGTTCGCCGGAACCGTGCGGAACGGCGGCGGCCACCCGCTCGACGCCGCCCACGGGCTCAGGCTCCAGGAGATCATCGCCGAGGCGGAGTCCCAACTGGCCCCTTGACGCCGCGGGCATCCGGAGGATTGATAGCGTTTGTCCGATGCGCAGGGTCGCAGCGAAGTCCGGTGTGAGTCCGGCGCTGTCCCGCAACTGTCATAGCCAGGTCGCCTGCCTCTGCGCTGACGTCATCAACCCTCGTGGAAAAGGGTGATCCGTCGCTCAAACGCGGGTCTCTCGGTTCCGACAGTGAAAGGACTACTCGTGAGGCCCCGACGTACGGCCCTCGCGGGCGCGCTGCTGGGAACGCTGATCCTGGCCGGATGCGGCCAGACCGGCACCACAGCCACCCCGTCCGCCGCCCCCAGCGCTTCCTCCGCCCCCGCCTCCGCACCTGACTCCGGGGCGGGCTTCCCCGTCACCGTCGAGGCGGGCAACGGCAAGGTCACCCTCGCCAAGAAGCCCGAGCGGATCGTCTCCCTCTCGGCCACCCACACCGAGACGCTCTTCGCCATCGGCGCGGGCCCCCAGGTCGTCGCCGTGGACGACCAGTCGAACTACCCGGCCGAGGCCCCCAAGACCGACCTGTCCGGCTTCAAGCCGAACGTCGAGGCCATCGTCGCCCAGAAGCCCGACCTGGTCATCGTCTCCAACGACATCGACCAGATCGTTGCCGAGCTGGGCAAGGTGAACGTGCCCGTCCTGCTCGAACCGGCCGCCACCAAGCTCGACGAGGCGTACGAGGAGATCGCCGAGATCGGCGCGGCCACCGGCAACCAGGCCAAGGCCGACGAGGTCGTCTCCGGCATGAAGACGGCCATGGACAAACTGGCCGCCGAGGCGCCCAAGGACAAGAAGCTCACGTACTACCACGAGCTCGACCAGACGCCGTACGCGGCGACGTCCCAGACGTTCATCGGCCAGGTCTACGGCCTGTTCGGCCTCACCAACATCGCGGACAAGGCGCCCGACCAGGCGGGCGGCTATCCGAAGCTGTCGGCCGAGTTCGTGGCCCAGGCGGACCCCGACATGATCTTCCTCGGTGACGTCAAGTGCTGCCAGCAGAGCAAGGACACCCTGGCCAAGCGGCCGGGCTGGAAGGGCCTGTCGGCCATCAAGAACGACCAGGTGATCCAGCTCGACGACGACCTGGCCTCCCGCTGGGGGCCGCGCGTCGTCCAGCTCGCCGAGTCCATCGGCGCCGCGGTCGCCAAGGCCGGGGCCAAGAGCTGACCATGGCGGCGCAGGCCGGCCCGTCGAGGGCCAGACCACTCTGGATCGCGTGCGCCCTGGGCGTGCTGGCCGTCTGCATGATCGCCGGGCTGCTGGACGGGGCGGCCGACATCTCGCCGTGGCAGGTGGTGCTCCAGGCCGTGGACTGGCTGCCGTTCGTGCACGTGGACTCCGGGCTCGCGCCGGTCGAGCAGGGGCTGCTGTTCGAGCTGCGGCTGCCGCGGGTGCTGGTGGCGGCGGTGGTCGGAGGGCTGCTGGCGATGGCGGGGGCGGGGTACCAGGGCGTGTTCCGCAACCCGCTCGCCGACCCGTACCTGCTGGGGGCCGCGGCCGGGGCCGGCCTGGCGACGACCGTGGCCATCGTGCTGCTGCCGGAGTCGGGCGCGAGCATCCCCGTCGCGGCCTTCCTGGGGGCCGTGGGCGGGGTGTTCCTGGCGTACACGCTCGGCAACACCGCCGGGCGCTCCGGCGGCACCGCGACGCTGGTGCTGGCCGGGGTGGCGGTCACCTCGTTCCTGACCGCGATCCAGACGTTCATCCAGCAGTTCAAGGTCGAGGAGCTGCAGCGCGTCTACTCGTGGATCCTCGGCGACGTCGGCGGCGGGTGGGACCAGTTCTGGCTGGTCCTGCCGTACGCCGCCGTCTCGGCCGTGCTGCTCCTGCTGCACGGGCGGATGCTGGACGTGCTGTCCGTGGGCGACGAGGAGGCCACCAGCCTCGGCGTGCGGGCGGCCAGGGTGCGCCTCACCGTGCTGCTGGCCGCCTCCCTGGCCACCGCGGCGGCCGTGGCGGTGAGCGGGCTGATCGGGTTCGTGGGCATCGTCATCCCGCACATCGTGCGGCGGCTGGCGGGCGGCTCGTACCGGATCGTGCTGCCGCTCTCGCTGGTCGGCGGCGGGGCGTTCCTGGTGCTGGCCGACCTCATCGCGCGTACGGTGATCGCACCCGCCGAGCTGCCGATCGGAGTGGTGACCATGTTCGTGGGGGCGCCGTTCTTCGTCGGCGTCCTGCGCATGACCAGGCGGACGGCGACGTGATCAGCACCCAGGCGCTGTCGGTACGGCTCGGCGACCGCGAGGTCGTGTCCGACGTCTCCCTCCAGGTACGCCGCGGCGAGTGGCTGGCGATCATCGGGCCCAACGGGGCGGGCAAGTCCACCCTGCTCAAGGCCGTCATGGGCCTCGTCGCGCACCGGGGCGAGGTCACGCTGGACTCCCGGCCGGCGGCCCGGCTCAAGCCCCGCGAACGTGCCCGCCTGCTGGCCTACGCCCCCCAGAGCCCCGCCCTGCCGCCCGACATGACGGTCTTCGACTACGCGCTGCTCGGGCGCACCCCGTACATCCCCTACCTGGGCCGCGAGAGCGCGCACGACCGGGAGGTCACCGCCGGCGTGCTCGAACGGCTCGACCTGACCGCGCTCGCCATGCGGCGCGCGGGGGAGCTGTCCGGCGGCGAGCGCCAGCGGGTGGTGCTGGCCAGGGCCCTCGCCCAGGAGGCGCCCGTCCTGCTGCTGGACGAGCCCACGACCGCCCTCGACCTCGGGCACCAGCAGCAGGTGCTGGAGCTGGTGGACCGGCTGCGGCGGGCGGACGGCCTGACCGTCGTCACCACCCTGCACGACCTGACCGTCGCCGGTCTCTACGCCGATTCCCTGCTCCTGCTGGCCGACGGGCGCGCGGTGGCCTCCGGCAAGCCCGCCCAGGTGCTCACCGAGCCGTTGGTGGGACGGCACTTCGACGCCCATGTGAAGATCGAGCCGGGACCGGACGGCCGGCCCGTCGTGCACCTCGTCAGGGGAGGGCCATGAAGCTCACCTATCGGGTGGAGGATGGGACGCGGCTGGGGGCGCTGCTGTGGGAGTTCGGGCCGGGCTGGCGGATGATCTCCTCCGCGCTGCTCGGCGGCGGGATCGGCCCGCGCGAGTGGGTGCTGAACGCGCAGGTGGTGGCCGGGTACTCACGGATGGACCCGGTCGACCACCTGCTGTCGTTAGGCCCGGCGGGGGACGGCGTCGGCATGCTGACCGCCGCCTCCGTCGACCGCTGCGTCCAGGCCTCGGACGGCGGCGTGGAGGCGTACGCGACCGTCGGCCTCCGCGTCCCGACCTGGGCCGCCGCCCCGGAGGGGAGCGCGGACCCGGAGCTGGCGCCGATGCGGGTGGGGACCATCAACATCGTGACCGTGCTGCCGGTGGCCATGACGGACGCGGCCCTGGTCAACGCGGTGATGACGGTCACGGAGGCGAAGTCCCAGGCGCTGATCGAGGCGGGCTTCCCCTGCACGGGCACGGCGTCGGACGCGGTCTGCGTGGCCGCGCCGGCGGAGGGGCCCGCGGAGCTGTTCGGCGGTCCCCGCTCGGAGTGGGGCGCCCGCGCGGCCCGCGCCGTCCACGCGGCGGTCCGCCAGGGCGCCGAAGCGTGGCGACCTCGTGACTTCACGTGACGGAAGTGTGTGTGAGGTCCGATACTCGGCACGTGATCTCAATCGCCGGGCCGACAGTCCTCCCTGGAAGGCCGCCCTATTCCGTCGAGGACCTGTTCACGTTTCCCGATGACGGGAATCGCTACGAACTCTTCAACGGAAGCCTCCTGATCAGCCCGCTGCCCACCATCCTGCATCAGCGGGTCATCTCCCGCGCGATGCGCGTTCTCGATCGCGAGGTGCCGCGCGACCTGACGCCGCTGATGGGCGTCGGCGTGCAAGCGAGCGACCGGGACTTCTACATCCCCGACCTGGTGGTCGTGCCGGAAGAGGCGATCAAGGCGGACGAGCCCGTGCTCTCACCTGGGCAGGTGCATCTCGTCGGCGAGGTGGTCGGCCCGGACACCCAAGGGCGTGACAGAGCGCTGAAGGTCCTGGCCTACGCGGTGGCGGGCATCCCCGTCTACTGGCGCATCGAGCCGGACGAAGAGGTGCTCTACGTCCATGAACTCGACGGCGACACTTATGGCCCGCCGATCGCCTATGGAGCCGGGACCGGCGTCACCCTGTCGTCGCCCTTCCCGGTGAGCTTCGACCCCGCCGACCTGGTCTCGAAGCCGTAGTCCTCGGCCGCCCTCCGTGGCGTGACGCGGCCCGCCTCGAGGTCGGCCAGGATCGCCTCGGGGTCGCGTTCGGCCGGTGGGCCGAGGCCGGCGCCGCCCGTCGTCTCCACGATGAACGCCTCCCCGGCCGCGAACCGCACGTTGTTGACCTTGGACGCCAGCCGTTCCACCGTCCCGTCCAGGTGGCGCCTGAAGAAGCCGCCGAGCCGCCCCGGCTGCCCGCCGGCACGGCCAGGGGGCGGGAGGCGGAGGCGGTCGCCGCGGGTGGTGACGTGGCAGTCGGCCAGGAAACGGTAGACCGTGCGCGAGCCCAGCCCGCCGCGGAACCGGCCGGGGCCGCCCGAGTCCGGGATGGTCTCGACGGACTCGACGATCAGCGGGCAGCGGCTCTCCACCGGCTCCGCCTGCGGCACCGAGTTGCGGCCGATGCCGAAGTGCACGCCCGTGGCGTCCGGGCCGTCCAGGCCCCGGCGGGCGCCCACGCCGCCGAAGTCGTAGGAGAGGTGGATCCAGTACGGCGCCCCGACGGCGGCGATCGAGAACGGCTGCAGGATCCCGCTGGGGGCGATGGCACGCTCGGGGACGGCGTCGGACATGGCCTGGAAGACGGCCTCCATGGCGGCGTAGATCGGGACGTACCGGCCGCCGCACGGGTAGGGGGAGCGGGCGTTGAGCAGGGAGCCCTCGGGCAGGCGTACGTCGATGGCGCGCAGGCAGCCGTCGTTCATGGGAATCGTGGGGTCGAGGAAGCAGCGGACGGCGAAGACGGCGGCGGCGAGGGACTGCGAGGCCGAGGCGTTGATCGCGGCCGGGACCTGCGGGCCGGTGCCCGCGAAGTCCAGCACGGCTCGTTCGTCGCCGAGGGTGACGGCGACCCGGATTTCATGCGATTTTTCGGGATTTATGCCGTCATCGTCGATCGGGTACGCCGCCTCGAACCGGCCCGTCGGCAGCTCGGCCAGCGCCGCGCGGGTCCTGGCCTCGGTGTAGTCCAGGTAGTCGTCGACGCCCGCGCTCAGGCCCTCCGCGCCGTACTCGCCGACCAGGGTCTCCAGCCGGGCGGCGGCCACCGCCGTCCCGGCCACCAGGGCCCGCACGTCGCCCATGACCTTGTCGGGGGTACGGCTGTTGGCCCGCAGGATGGCCTCCACGGTCGGATCCAGGCCCTCCTCGGTGGCCAGGCGCACCGGCGGGAGCTGGAGGCCCTCCAGGAAGATGTCGGTCGCCAGCGGGGCCATGCCGCCCGCCGAGAGGCCGCCCAGGTCGGAGACGTGGATCATGGTGGCGGTGAAGTACGCGGGGGCCTGGCCGACGAAGACCGGGCGGTAGACGAGCAGGTCGTTGGTGTGCACGCCGCCCCGGTAGGCGTCGTTGAGCACGTACACGTCGCCCGGGCTCATCCGGTCCGCGGGGATGTCCTTGAGGAGCTCGGGGAGCGCCACCTTGAGCGCCATGCTGTTCATGAGGGTGGTGGCCATGGACTGGGCGATCAGGCGGCCCCGGGCGTCGAGGACGGCGGCCGAGGCGTCGGAGCCCTCCACGATGAACGTCGAGTACGCGGAGCGGACCACCACGATGCTGGCCTCTTCCGCCGCGACGACGAGCGCGTTCCTGAGCACCTCGGCGGTCAGGAGGTCGGGCATGTCGTGCTCCTGGTGAGGTGGACGGCGCGGGTCTCGGCGAGGGTGGCGGTCCAGCCGGGCGGGACGACGATCGTGGACTCGGCGTCCTCGATGATCGCGGGGCCGTGGAGCGGGCCGCCGGCCATGGTGTCCCTGGTGTGGACGGGGACTTCGGCGTAGCCGCCGGTCTCCGGGAAGTACGCCCGCCTCCCCCGGGGCACGGCCGCCGCTGTCGCGTCCCCGGCTGCCCCGTCGCCGGCCGTCCCGTTCCCGGCGGCCTCATTCCCGGTGGTGCCGGGGGGTGGGGAGGTGGGGGCGGTGAGGTGGATGCGGTAGCTGACCAGTTCGATCTCGCTCCGTTGCGCGATCCCGTACACCTCCTCGTACCGTGCGAAGAAGCGGGACGCCAGCTCCTCCCGGGAAGACGTCCACTCGACGGTCAGGTCGTGGGACTGGCCCTTGAAGCGGACGTCCACCGACCGTGACACCAGCACCCCGGGGTCCGAGAGTGAGACGCCCAGGTCGGCGGCGGCGTCGGTGGCCAGGGAGGTGAAGACGGCGGAGGGGTCGGGGGCGTCCAGGCGGGACAGGACGCGGTCCGTGGAGAGGGCGCCGGTGAGGAGTCCGGCGGCCGAGGCGACGCCGCAGTGCGCGGGCACCACGACCGTCCCGATCCCGAAGCGCTCCGCGACCCGGGCCGCGTGCATGGGACCGGCGCCGCCGAAGGCGACCAGGGCGAAGCCGCGCGGGTCGATGCCGCGCTGCACCGTCACCACGTGCACCGCCGACGCCATCGAGGCGCTGACGATCTCGTGCACGGCGTACGCGGCCTCCTCCCGGGAGACCCCGAGCGGCGAGGCCAGCCGGTCGAGGGCCTTGGCGGCCAGGTCCGGAGTCAGGGGGAGCGAGGCCGAGGAGAGGTAGCCGAGGACCAGGTTCGCGTCCGTGACCGTGGGTTCGGAGCCGCCCAGGCCGTAACAGGCGGGCCCGGGGGAGGAGCCCGCCGAGTGCGGGCCGACGCGGAGCGCGCCGGCGGCGTCGAGCCAGGCGACGCTGCCCCCGCCCGCCCCCACCTCCGCCAGGTCGATGGCCGGGGTCTTGATGGGCACGCCGGTGCCCGCGCGCCGGCCGCCGAAGCTGCCCTTGCCGCCGACGTGGAACTCGTTCGTGATCTCGGGTGTCCCGCCGCGTACGACGCACGCCTTGGCGGTGGTCCCGCCCATGTCGAACGAGATCACGTCCGGGAACCCGGTCCCGGCCGCCGCCAGCACCCCCGCCGCCGGGCCCGACTCGATCGTGGCCACCGCGCGCCGGGCGGCCAGCTCGGCGGAGATCACGCCGCCGCTCGACTCCATGACGTGGACGGGCGCGCGGATCCCGATCTCGGCCAGCCGTTCCCGGAGCTGCGAAAGGTACGAAGCCATCAACGGGCCGATATATGCGGACATGATGGTGGTGGTGGCGCGCTCGTACTCGCGGATCTCCGGCCAGATCTCCGACGACGTCACCACGTCCGGGATCGACTCCCGCAGGAGCTCGGCGACCTGCCGCTCATGGGCCGGGTTGGCGTACGAGTGCAGCAGGCAGACCGCCGCCGACGTGATGCCGCGGGCCGTGATCGCCGCGGCGGCCCGGCGTACGGAATCGAGGTCCAGCGGCGTCAGCACCGCGCCGCGCGCCGAGACGCGTTCCACCACCTCGAAGCAGTCGCCCGCGGCCACCGGCGGAGGCGGCGGTGAGAAGCGCAGATCGTAGCGGTCCTCCTCGACCCGCGCGTAGCGCCCGAGCGGGACGGCGGCGCGAAAGCCCTGGGTGGTGACAAAAGCGACCCGGACCCCCTTGCGTTCGAGCACCGCGTTGGTGGCCAGCGTCGTCGCGTGGACGACCCGCGTGACCTGCGCGGGGTCGCGGTCGCCGAGCGCGCGCGTAACGCCGGCCACGATGCCCGCGATGGGGTCGTAGTGGGTGCTCAAACATTTGGCCACGGCAATCGCGCCGAACGTGCCTCCAAGGACCACATCGGTGAAGGTGCCACCGACATCTACGCCGATCGTGTAGCCCACCCAGGTACGTTATTCCCCCGAGCAAGCGCTTGTCTACGTGGCGGTCTATTGACTTACAGCATGCGATTGGGACCCTGGTCCTAGACCTGCGTTGGGAGCGGAGATGGCGCGCCTCACAGCTCTTGCCGGTGGCGTCGCGACGGCACTGGTGCTGATCGCGATGCCGGCCGCGGCTCACGAACACCCGAGCGGGATCACCGACCTGGTGACCCCCGCCGTGGTGCGACTGGAAGCCGTGTCTCATGTGGAGATCACCCTGCTCGACCACATCGGCGAGCTCAAACATGTGGAGCGGTCCTACGACATCCCGTTCGCCGCGGGCACGGGGACCGTCGTCAACCCCGACGGCACGATCATCGCGCTCAGGCGCCTGGCCGTGAACCCCAACGACGTCGCGATCTACGCGGCGAACAAGGTCTTCGCCGAGCACCACAAGGTGAAGATCCCCCTCGACTACGAGAAGCACAAGCTCAAGGACGACCTGCTCAACCACCACCTGGCGGAGTGCTATCCGCCGAAGACCGACACCGCCACCTGCATCATCAACGTGACCACCGAGATCACGGCCTATCCCAACGTGTCGCCGCCGACCCCCAACGGCATCAAGGTCAAGTGCATCAAGGCCGGCCCGACGCCCGACAGCCCCGCCGTGCTGGTGCCGGTGACCCCCATGACCGGAGGCGTCGGCATGCCCACCGCGCCGCTCGCCGACCAGGTGCCCGAGCAGGAGGGAGCGCCCACCAACGTGGCGGGCTTCCTCGGCCGGCCGGGCCCGAAGGTCCTGGAGACCGTCGAGATCGCCCACCTGGGCAAGGGCGGCGCGGGAGGTGCGGGCGGTGACAACGGCAGACCGTTCGCCGACCCGGAGAAGAAGGTGGACGAGCCGGTCAAGCTGGGCGGCCTGGCCGACCAGGGACTCATCGGCGCCCCCGTGATCGGCGACAAGAACGGCCACGTCATCGGCCTGCTGGTGGGCGGCGGCAAAGAGGGCAGGATGATCGGCGTCAGGGAGATCAACGGCATCCTGGCCGCCGCCAAGGTGGCGCCGCGCAGAGGCGCGATCGACACGGCGTTCGAGGCGGCGCTGACCCGCTATCACACCAAGTACTACACGGAGGCCGCGCCCGGCTTCCAGCGCGTGCTGGAGCTCTATCCGGGCAACGTGGTGGCCGCCAAGCTGCTGAAGACCTCGCTGGAGAAACGGGGCGGGCCGGAGGACCAGGGCACGAAACAGGTGGCGGCCACCACCACCCGGTCGACCCCGCTGTGGCCGTTCATCGTGGCGGCCGGAATCCTTTTCATGGCGGCCGCGGGCGGGGCGTATCTGCTGTGGCGCCGCCGTGCTCCTGAAAAGGTGACAGAGCCGCCAGAACCACCGGGGGCGGCCGCGCCACCGCTCGACGACGGGGCCAGCCAGACCGTGGTCGTACGGCGGTCGCAGGCGTTCCCCATGGTCCCGCAGCAACAACAGCAGGTGATGACCGCGCCGAACCCGGCGATCAAGTACTGCACCTCGTGCGGCATGCGACTCGGGCCCGCGCATCGCTTCTGCGGTTACTGCGGCCACCCCATCGAGACGTGATGCCATTGAACGAAAGATCGCTCATCGGCCAGGAGGTGGCCGGGTACTACATCGAGGACATCGTCGGCAAGGGCGGCATGGCCGTGGTCTACCTTGCGCTCGACCCCAGGTTGAGCCGCCGGGTGGCGCTGAAGATCCTCAACCCGGTGCTCAGCGTCGACGACCGGTTCAGGCAGCGGTTCATCCTGGAGTCCAGAACGGTCGCCAGCATCGAGCACCCCAACATCATCCCGATCTACGAGGCCAACGCGGACGCCGACGGCGTCCTCTACATCGCCATGCGCTACGTCGACGGGCTCGACCTGCGCCGGCTCATCTACGACCGCGGACCGCTGCCGATCGCCCAGGCGAACCAGGTCTTCGCCCAGGTCGCCGCCGCCCTCGACGCCGCGCACGCGCACGACCTGATCCACCGCGACGTCAAACCGGCCAACATCCTGATGGCCGGTGACCACGTCTACCTCACCGACTTCGGCATCACCAAGCACCGCTCGTCGATCTCCGGGCTGACCCAGACCGACCAGTTCATCGGCACGCCCCGCTACATGTCGCCCGAGCAGATCAACAAGGAGCACATCGACGGCCGCGCCGACCAGTACGCGCTGGCCTGCGTGGTCTACGAGGGGTTGTCGGCGCGGCTGCCGTTCCAGCGCGAGAACGACATCGCGCTGCTCTGGGCCCACCTGGCCGAGCAGCCGACGCCGCTGTCGCAGCTCAGGCCCGACCTGCCCGCGCAGATCGACGCCGTGATGATGCGGGCGCTGGCCAAGGCGCCCGAGCAGCGCTACGCCACCTGTACGGAGTTCGTGACCGCGCTGCGTGACGCGATCAGCGGGCACCAGCCCGACCCCATGAGCGGCCCCACCAGCGGGCCGCACCTCGTGCCCCGCCAGGGTCCCCACTCCGGCCCGCACCCGGCCCCGTACCCCGCGCCCGTCCCGGGACCCACGACCGGACCCACGACGGGCCCCCCTACCGGCCCCCCGACCGGCCCCGCCTCTGGGCCCACCTCAGGCCCGCGCCCCGCGCCCGTCCTGGGGCCCCCGTTCACGCCGATCGGGTCGGACCGGGCCCCCGCGCCCCCCACGCATCCGACCGCGCCCAAGAAACGCCCGGGACGCGTCCCGATCGTGGCCGCCACGCTGGTCGCCGCCGTCGCGGCCCTCGCGCTCGTCGCCATGATCATCATGAACCACCGCGGCGACACCTGGTCCCGCTACAAGACCAGCGCCGCCGCGCCGCTCACGTTCGAGTACCCGGGCGACTGGACCGTGCGCACCCACCAGGACCTGTTCGCGGTGGTCTCGCCGCACGCCCAGGAGTTCGAGTCCCTGTTCGTGGCCGGCCCCGGCGCGGACTGGTCGGCGATCTCCCAGGTCGTCGAGGACGACCCCGACTCCGCCTCGGGCGTCTACGTCCAGGTCTCCGACACCCTCGACGCCGGCGGCAACTCCGAGCAGATGAAGGCCAAGATGGAGGCCCTGCTGCCCGGCCAGGTCGACGTCGGCAAACCCGTGCCGGACCAGGCCGGCACCAGCCCCGCCACCCGCTTCGACGGCTCCCTGCACGACCCCGCGTCCGGCACCAGGCTGGGCTTCGTCAGCTACGTGATCGACCGCCAGCCCAAGACCATGCTCGTGATGTACTTCTGCGCCAAGGCCACGTGCGACGACGCCACCCAGACCCGCATCCGGCAGAGCGTCCATGTGTCGTGACTTGTGACTCACTTGCGTGCGGCTTGGCCTGGGTGTTCAAGGCGGGTGCCCGGCGTCTACCCTCCGGCTTGTGGGCATTCGCATAGTCATCGCCGACGATCAGGCGATGGTCAGGGCCGGGCTGCGCATGGTCGTCGACAGCGACCCCGGCATGGAGGTGGTCGGGGAGGCGTCCGACGGGCGCGAGGCCGTCGTCGTGGTCAGGCGTACGCGGCCGGACATCGTGCTCATGGACATCTCGATGCCCCGGCTCGACGGGCTGGCCGCGGCCAAGGAGCTGCTGGACGACCCGTCGCCGCCCAAGGTCATCACGCTGACCACGTTCGACACCGACGAGAACCTCTACGCCGCGCTGCGCGCCGGCACCAGCGGGTTCCTGCTGAAGGTGTCGCCGCCGGAGCAGCTCCTGGAGGCGATCAGGGTGGTGCACGCGGGTGACGCGCTGCTCGACCCGGCCGTGACGAGCCGGGTGATCGCCACGTTCGCGGGCCGCGCCGAGCCGACACCCTCGCCCCGGCTGGCCGAGCTGACGCCGCGCGAGTTGGAGGTGCTCCGGCTGCTGGCGCGCGGCCTCACCAACGCGGAGATCGCCGGAGAGCTGTACGTGGGGGAGGCCACGGTCAAGACGCACGTGGCGCGGGTGCTGATGAAGCTGTCGCTGCGCGACCGGGCGCAGGCGGTGGTCTTCGCGTACGAGACCGGGGTGGTCCGGCCGGGCGCCGCCTGAGGGTTTGGCGGTACATGGAGCATCATGTGTATATTTTCCGTCAGAAGGCGGTAGATACAGGAGATATTTCATGCAAGCGTTCCCTCGGGTGCTGTTCGACGAGGCTCACAGCGAGTCGTGGACCGTCCGGCGCGAGGTGGCCGAGGCCATCAACCCCGCCCATCCCGACGACAACAGCTACGCCCGCGCGGCCGGGCTGCTCCGGCATCTGGGGCACACGGTCGGCGCCCACACGTCCGGCGCGCTCACGCCCGAGACGCTCGCCGAGCAGGATGTCCTGGTGATCGCGCACCCGTCGGGAGAGCGGTGGGAACGTACCATCGGGCAGGGCAGCCCCCTCTTCACCGCCGCCGAGCTGGACGCGATCGAGTCCTTCGTCGCCGACGGCGGCGGGCTGGTGGTGCTGGCCGAGGAGGAGCAGGACAAGTACGGCAACAACCTGCGTGAGCTGCTCGGGCGGTTCGGGGTGGGCGTGGCGCACACCACCGTGCGCGACCCGAAGAACGCGCACCGGGACGTGGCCACCTGGGTGCTCGCCGAGCCCGCCACCACCTCCGGCCTGCTCGCCGGGGTCCGCGCGGCCTGCTTCTACCGCACCGGCGTCCTCACGATGGCGAGTGAGGGCGCGGGCGAGGGCGAGGTGCTGTTCGCGACCTCGCCGACCGCCGACCCGGCGGGCGCGCCGCTGGCCGCCGCCGTCCGGTACGGCAAGGGGCGCGTGGTCGCGTTCGCCGACTCCGACCTCTTCGGCGACGACTCCATCGAGGACTACGACCACCGGCGCCTTTGGGGGAATGTGGTCACCTGGGCCGCCCGCGTCCCGGACGCCGGCGACGCCGCCGGGTCGCGCGACGAGGCCAAGGCGGCCGGGTTCGCCCGGCTCAAGGCGGCCGTCGAGGAGCTGCGTCCGCTGCAGGTCAAGGACGGCTCGGTGCCGGAGGAGAAGGAGCGGGCGAAGGCGCTGGTGGCCGGGATCGGCGCGCGCCTGGGCGAAATATCGCCATATTTCCCGCATGACGCCGCGTACCTCCAGGCCGTCCAGGCGGACCTGGCGAAGTGGGCCGAGCAGGACCTCGGCGTGCCCGACTTCCTCGACTCGCTCGACCTGTTCCACCCCGACACCCAGCGCGAGGACGGGCTGGAGCACGTCGTGGTCTTCCCCATGTACACCCAGAACGGCAACCCCGCCCGCAACCTGGAGGCCGTCTGGATCCGGACGATCTGGCCGGACTGGCTGGCCGACTTGGAGGCGGGCGGCTACGACAACCCGATGTTCGTGCCGATCGCGTTCGAGGACTTCACCTCCGGCTACGACACCCACTCCGCCGTGCTCTTCCCCGAGACGGTCGCGGTGCGGCAGGCTCCGGCGCGCTTCACCTGGGGCGGGATCTTCGCCGACCGCGAGGCCGCCAGGTTCAGGCGGGTGTCGCAGGCCGCCGCCGAGACGCTCAAGCTCGACCTGCCGCCGGACGCGGCCAGGCTGCTGGCCTCGCAGCGGCTCGCGCAGGACACGTTCGTGCTCTGGGACCTGGTCCACGACCGCACCCACAGCCACGGGGACCTGCCGTTCGACCCGTTCATGATCAAGCAGCGGATGCCGTACTGGCTGTACTCGCTGGAGGAGCTGCGCTGCGACCTGACCGCGTTCGGGGAGGCCGTCAAGCTGGAGGCCCGGGGCGTGCCGCACGCGCGGTACGTGCAGGTGGCGATCCTGTTCGACCGGCTGTTCAGGTTCCCGATCACCGGGGAGCGGGTGCGGAACTACGACGGGCTCGGCGGGCAGTTGCTCTTCGCGTACCTGCACCGCAACGACATCGTGCGCTGGACGGACAACCGGCTCACGATCGACTGGGAGCGGGTCGCGGACGGGGTCGCCGACCTGCGGGGCGAGGTCGAGAAGCTGTATCGCGACAGCATCGACCGGTCCAAGCTGGCGCACTGGCTGGCGGCGTACGAGCTGGTGGGCGCGTACGTGGCGCCGCATCCCGGCTCCGTCTGGGCCAAGGGCGTCCAGGCGCTGCCGGAGGAGCAGAAGGCCAAGGTGGACGCGGTGCTGCCGGACGAGTTCCCCCTGAGCATGTTCTACGAGGCGCTGCGCCGTAAGCTGGCCGAAGTGGTCGAATCGACTAAGGGACTTCGCGCATGATCATTCTGGTTACGGGTGCTGGAGGGCCGACAGGGGAGGCCGTTTCCGAATATTTCCGGAAAAATGGCCATACGGTGATCGGGGTCGACAAGGAGGACGTCGACCTGCTCGACCGTACCGCCGTACAGGGCCTGGCCGACTGGATCGAGCGCGATCACGGCCGCGTGGACGGCGTGGTGCACCTGGTCGGCGGCTGGCGCGGCGCCGGCTCGTTCGCCGAGACCAGCCTCGACGACTGGGATCTCCTGCACGACCTGTTGATCCGCACGCTCCAGAACGTGTCGCTGGCCTTCGAGCCGCTGCTGCGGGACAGCGACAACGGCCGCTTCGTGATCGTCTCGGCCAAGGCGGCCGAGCGGCCCTCCGCCGGGGGCGCCGCCTACGCGGCGGCCAAGGCGGCGGCGGAGGCGTGGACGCTCTCCCTCGCCGACGCGCTCTCCGGCACCGGCAGCGC
The DNA here is from genome assembly GCF_053603495.1 of Nonomuraea sp. NPDC004186. Taxonomy (NCBI): domain Bacteria; kingdom Bacillati; phylum Actinomycetota; class Actinomycetes; order Streptosporangiales; family Streptosporangiaceae; genus Nonomuraea; species Nonomuraea sp. NPDC004186. The sequence continues at coordinate 69,206 of NZ_JBSGFQ010000012.1, forward strand.
GGCCACCATCCTGGTGGTCAAGGCCCTGGTGAACGACGCCATGCGGGCCGAGAAGCCCGCCGCGAAGTTCGCCGGATTCACCGACGTACACGACCTCGCGGAGGCCATCGGCGGCCTCTACGACCGCCCCGCCGCCGAGGTCAACGGCACCCGATTGGACCTTACTGCGTGACTTCCCGGCACGACCCCCGGCTCAAGGCGTTCGCCAGCGACAACTACGCCGGGGTGCACCCCGAGATCCTCCAGGCGATCGCCGCCGCCAACGGCGGCCACCAGACGGCCTACGGCGAGGACGTCTACACCGAGGCCATGGCGGAGGTCTTCAAGCGGCACTTCGGCGAGCAGGCGCAGGCCTGGCCGGTCTTCAACGGCACCGCCGCGAACGTCGTCTCCCTCCGTTCGATGACCGCCCACTGGGAGGCGGTCATCTGCGCGGAAAGCGCCCACATCCACACCGACGAGGGTGGCGCGCCCGAGGTGGCGGGCGGCATCAAGCTGCTCACCGTGCCCACGCCCGACGGCAAGCTCACGCCGGAGCTGATCGACCGGCAGGCGTGGGGGTTCGGCGACGTGCACCGGGCGCAGCCGCGCGTGGTGTCCATCTCCAACACCACCGAGCTCGGCACCCTCTACACGGCCGACGAGATCGCGGCGATCTGCTCGCACGCCCATGACCTGGGGCTGCTCGTCCACCTCGACGGCTCCCGCCTCACCAACGCCGCCGCCGCCCTCGACGTCCCGCTGCGGGCCCTCACGACGGACGTGGGGGTGGACGTGCTCTCCTTCGGCGGCACCAAGATCGGGCTGCTGTACGGCGAGGCCGTCGTCGTCCTCAACCCGGCCGCCGCCAGCGGGGTCGACTACATCCGCAAGACCTTCATGCAGCTGTCGTCGAAGATGCGCTTCGTGTCGGCGCAGTTCGAGGCGCTGCTGTCGGGCGACCTGTGGCTGCGCAACGCCCGCCAGGCCAACGCCATGGGCCGGCGCCTGGCCGAGGCGGTCAGCGGCATCCCGGGGGTGACGCTCACCCGGCCGGTGGAGGCGAACGCGGTCTTCGCGGTCCTGCCCCGGGACGTGACGGAGCGGCTGGCCAAGCGGTTCCGGTTCTACACGTGGAACGAGGCGACGGGGGAGGTGCGGTGGATGTGCGCCTTCGACACGACGGAGTCCGACGTGGACGCCTTCGCCGCCGCCCTGGCCGACGAAATGCACCCCTGACCCCTGCTCCGCCGGTGGTCGTTATGGCTTGGCGGGGGTGGTCCGCAGGGCGAGGCGGGCCGCCTGCCAGCCGCCCATCCCGTGTACCGACGGGCCGGGTGGGGTGGAGGCCGAGCACAGGAAGACGCCCGGCAGCGGTGTGCGCCACGGCGCCGGCGACCAGACGGGGCGGCGGAGGAACTGGACCAGGCTGGTCAGGCCGCCGGTGATGTCGCCCCCCACCAGGTTGGGGTTGGCGGCCTCCATCGCGGCCGGGCCCATCGTGTGGCGGGCCAGGACGCGGTCTCGGAAGCCGGGCGCGTACCGCTCGATCTGGGTCTCGATGGCGTCCGTCATGTCCACCGTCGAGCCGGCGGGCACGTGGCAATAGGCCCAGAACGTGTGCCCGCCCCTCGTCGGATCCGCCGCGTACGGCTGGACCGCCAGCACGTACGGCCGGGGCGAGTGCCGGCCGGCGGTCGTCTCCGCCTCGCTCAGCGCGATCTCCTCCAGCGTCCCGCCCAGGTGCACCGTGCCCGCGTCCGCCACCGCCGGATCCCGCCACGGCACCGGCCCGTCCAGGGCCCAGTCCATCTTGAAGACGCCGGGACCGTAGCGGAAGCGGGCCAGCCGCCGCCGGTAGCCCGCCGGGAGGTCCGCCATCGCGAGGAACTGCCGGGGCGAGACGTCCAGCACCACCGTCGGCGCCGACAGCTCCGACAGCCGGCGCACGCGGTGGCCGGTGACCGCCTCCCCGCCCAGCGACCTGAGCTCGGCCACCAGCGCGTCGGCCAGCACCTGCGACCCGCCCCGCACCAGCGGCCAGCCCGCCAGGTGGGCCAGGGACGCCAGCATCAGCCCGTATCCGGCGGTGATGGGCGCGCGCAGGTCCCGTACGGAGTGGGCGGCCATGCCCGCGATGAGCGCCCGCCCCTCCACGGTCCGGAACGCCCGCCGGGCGAACGTCGTGGCGGGCAGGGCCGCCGCGAGCCCGAACCCGGCCGCCTGCGCGAACGTACGCGGCCCCGTGGCCCGCCACGGGCCGAGCGGCTTGAGGAGCAGGTCCACCAGCGGGAGCCCGGCGCGGGCGGCCGCGCCCACGGTCGCCAGCCAGGCGCCCGCGTCGAGGCCCAGGCCCTGGGCGGTGCGGTGGGCGTCGCGGTGCACGAGTACGGCCGGGCGGCCGTCGAGCGGATGGGCCACGGGCACCGGAGGATGCGCGAACTCCACACCCGGAAGGTCCAGCGCCCGGAACGCGGGAGAGGCCACCGCCATCGCCATCACCGTCGCGCACAGGTCGTGTACCCGCCCCGGCAGCGTCAGCTCGCCGGAGCGCAGCCCGCCGCCGAACCGGTCGGCGGCCTCCAGCAGCAGCACCCTGCGCCCGGCGCGGGCCAGCGTGACGGCGGCGACGAGCCCGTTGGGCCCGGAGCCCACCACGACCGCGTCGGCGTCCCCGTCCACGGCCGGCCTTACTGGGGCTTGAGGATCGATGGGTAGGGCTGCGCGCCGCGCTGCTTGAGCAGCTCCGTCATGAGCTTGATCTCGCCGCTCTGCCCCTGGACGATCTTCTGCGCCATGCTGACGACCTCGTCGCGCGTGGACAGCTTGAGCAGCCCCTCGGCCATCTGCACACCCCCCTCGTGGTGGCGGATCATCAGCTGCAGGAACAGCACCTCGGCCTGCGTGCCCTGCGCCTCCTTGAGCTGGGTCAGCTCCTGCGGCGTGGCCATACCGGGCATGGAGCCGGGCATGGAGCCGGGCGCGGCGGTGGCGGTGCCGCCGTGGCCGTGGCCGGCCATCCAGGCCATCGGCTTCTGGTCGGTGGCCTGGTCGAGACCCCACTGCTGCAGCCAGCCCAGGAACATGCCGCGCTGGTTGGCCTGGGTGTTGATGATGTCGAAGGCCAGGTTTCTGATCTCCTTGGCCGGGCCCTTGTCCCTGACGATGAACGACATGTCCACGGCCTGGGCGTGATGCGTGGCCATGTCGCGGGCGAACCCGGCCTCGGCCGAGGTGTCGCCGGGCGTGCCGTCACGGCCGAACAGGAAGAATGCGGCCACGGCGAGCACGAGCACGCCGCAGGCGATCAGGATGGGTTTACTCACGGGCTTTTCCATGGCCCGTCCAGCGTACCCACCGATGGCGTCGTGATCGGACGCTTATAAGCGCCTTATTCTCCGCATACGCCGGGAGGCAATAGGGTGACCGGAGTTGGTACGCCGATGGAGGAACGATGACGAAGGAGAAGGCGCAGGCGAGGCGCGAGCATCTTGCGAAGATGCGGGCCGAGCAGAAGCGCAAACAACGCCGCGCCGCGCTGCTCATGTGGGGGACGGGCGGTCTGATCATCGTGGTGCTCGTCGGCGTGGTCGGCTTCTACCTGGTCAAGCAGGCCAGGGAGACCTCGTTGGACGCCGTGGCCAATTACAAGTACGAGGCCGGGCAGCACGTGTGGAACGCGGTCACCTACAAGGAGAACCCTCCGGTGGGCGGCCAGCACAACAACTACTGGCAGGCGTGCTCGGTCTACGACAAGCCCATCCACAGTGAGCACGCCGTGCACTCCATGGAGCACGGGGCCGTCTGGATCACCTACCGGCCCGACCTGCCCAAGGCGCAGGTCGACAAGCTGAAGGAAGTGGCGTCGTCCACGGGCCAGCAGGACTACATGCTGGTCAGCCCGTACCCCAACCTGCCCGCGCCGGTGGTCGCGTCGTCGTGGGGGCACCAGCTCAAGCTGAACGACTCCGCCGACCCGAAGCTGGGGGCGTTCATCAAGAAGTTCCAGAACGGTAAGGACACGCCGGAGCCCGGCGCCACGTGCGGCGGCGAGGACGCCATCACGACGACGGCCGACCAGGCGCCGCTGCCGCCGGAGCCGAAGGCCAACCAGCAGCAGCCGCCGATGGAGACCATCTCGCCGACGCCCAGCCAGTCGCAGAAGTAGCCCGCGCGGGGCCGGTGGGCATCGGCCGGAGCCGGGAACGGCGGTACACCGGAGGGGCGGGTGGGTGGCCCCTTTCGGCGGCGTGGCCGCCCCCTCGTGGGTGTGGGAACTCCGGCCGACGCCCGTGACGGGGCTCTCACACCCCGTCGATGAGGAGGCCCTGACGGGCGCGGGAGTACTCCTCGAAGGAGATGCGGCCGTCACCGTCGGCGTCCACCCGGGAGAAGGCCGCGGCGAGGTCGGTGTCCGCGCGGTTCCAGACGGTGCGGAAATCCTCCATGGTGATCCAGCCGTCGCCGTCGCGGTCCGCGACGGCGAAGGTGGCCCGGGTGATCGGCGCGAGCACGGCTTCGAGCGCGCCCGTGCGTACCAGCGACTCGAAGGACGTGACGTACTCCTCCTTGCTGATCCGCCCGTCGCGGTCGGTGTCGAGGGCCCGGGCGTGGGTGTCCCAGGCGTTGAGGAACGCGTTGACGACCGCCTCGGCCTCGGGCGAGTCCGCGCGCACGCCGGTCTGCTCCAGCCGCCGCTGGGCCAGCGACAGGTAGTCGTATCGGGTCAGGAAGCCGTCGCCGTCGGCGTCCAAGTCCTTGAAGTTGCGCTCCGCGCTCTCGCGGAAGCTGCTCTTCTGCGCCATCATGACTCCGATCAGTTACTCTAAGTAGTCTAACGCTACTTAGCGTAACTCGCACCGGATGTGATGGACAGAAGGCTCACGAAAGAGCGTGTTCGACGGGCGTCCACTCCAGACCGTGCGCCTCGGCCACCGGGCGGCTGGTCAGGTGGCCGTCGTAGGTGCTCAGGCCCAGCGCGAGCGCCGGGTCCTCGCGCATGGCCCGCTTCCAGCCCAGGTCGGCGATGGCCAGCGCGTACGGCAGCGTCACGTTCGTCAGCGCGAACGTCGAGGTGTGCGGCACCGCGCCGGGCATGTTGGCCACGCAGTAGAAGATCGAGTCGTGCACCCGGTACGTGGGCCGCTCATGCGTGGTCGGCCGGGAGTCCTCGAAGCAGCCGCCCTGGTCGATCGCGATGTCCACCAGCACCGAGCCCGGCTTCATCCGGCTCACGAGGTCGTTGCTCACCAGCGTCGGCGCCTTGGCGCCGGGCACCAGCACCGCGCCGATGACCAGGTCGGCCTCCGTCACCGCCTGCTCGATCTCCAGGGTGTTGGAGGCGACGGTCTGGCAATGGCCCTGGTAGATCAGGTCGGCCTGGCGCAGCTTGTCGATGTTGTTGTCGAGCAGCAGCACCTCGGCCTGCATGCCGAGGGCGATGGCGGCGGCGTTCATGCCGGACACGCCGGCTCCGATGACCACGACCTGCGCCGCGCGCACGCCGGAGACGCCCCCTATCAGCACGCCCCTGCCGCCTCCCGAGCGCATCAGGTGGTACGCGCCCACCTGCGGCGCCAGCCTGCCCGCCACCTCGGACATGGGCGCGAGCAGCGGCAGCGCCCGGTTGGCGGTCTGGACGGTCTCGTAGGCGACGGCGGTGCTGCCGGAGTCGAGCAGGGCCTGCGTGCAGGGCCTGGACGCGGCCAGGTGCAGGTACGTGAACAGCACCTGCCCCTTGCGCAGCCGGTGGTACTCCTCCGGCACCGGCTCCTTCACCTTCATGACCATGTCGGCGGCCGCCCAGACCTCGTCGGCGTCCGGGACCATGACGGCCCCCGCCGCGGCGAAGTCGTCGTCGGGGATCGCGGAGCCGACGCCCGCCCCCTGTTCCACGAAGACCCGATGCCCGTGGCGCACGAACTCGTGCACTCCGGCCGGGGTAAGGGCCACCCGATATTCGCTGTTCTTGAGCTCTTTCGGAACACCGACTTTCATGGCCGAACTCTTCTCGCTCTTGTGCGCTTACGTCTCCATTCTTCCTCTCTCCCCCGAATAGGTGAGGATTATCGGGCTGATTACCCCGGTGCCGCCGTACCTCGATAGGCTCACCGGCAGTCCGAACGTCAGGATGGGATCGCCATAGATGGACAAGCCGGAAGAGCCGCCGCCCGCGGACCCCGGGGAGCCGAAGGCCAGCAAGGCCACCACCATCTTGCTGATCGTCTCGCTCGTGCTCGTCGTGCTGGTCGCGGGAGTGGTCGGCTCGATCGCCGTCCTGATGACCAAAAATCCCGACACGCCGCTCCTGGGTGCCGCGCCGATGCAGCAGCTGGCCGTGCCCATCCACTTCGCCCCCGTACGGGAGGCCAAGGCCGCGCCGTGCCCCGGCGCGGAGGCCGTGCTCGACCAGGAGCAGAAGAACTGCTACTTCCTGGAGGACGGCGTCACCGTCGACACCGTGCAGCGGATCGAGCCGGTGCGCGAGAAGGACGGCCAATACTCCGTGCGCATCGCGATCGCCCCGCGGTTCAAGGAGCGCCTGGTGCAGCTCATCGACGAGCTGGTGCCCGAGCAGCGGCAGGTGGCCATCGTGCTGGCCCCCGCGCAGCCTGACGCGCCCAAGGTCGTGCTGGCGGCGCCCGTCGTCACCCAGTACATGGACGGCGACAGCATGAGCATCTCGGGCTTCGAGAAGGAGGAGGCCGACGCGCTGGTGACCCGCCTGCTGGGCACCACGCCGGGCGCGTCCACGCAGCCCACGGACCCGGCCTCGCAGCCGCAGCAGCCCGGCGGCACCCCGCCGCAGAACAACCAGACCCCTCCGGGCCAGCAGAACAACCCTCCGGGCCAGCAGAACACCACCCCCGGCACCGCCACCACCCCCGGCACCAACCCCGCCGCCACGGGCCCCGCCACGGGCCCCGCGTCAGGCCCGCGGCGCACCCCCGACAAGCGCTACGCCGGCTGCAAGGAGGCCGTGGCCGCCGGGGACGGCCCCTACTACAAGGGCACCCACGAGGAATACTCCTGGTACGTGGACGTCGACGGCAACGGCGTGGCCTGCAACAGCGGCGACATGCGCTAACCGAACAGCTCCTCCAGCCCGTCGATCGCGAAGTAGGCCACGAAGATCAGCGAGACGATCCAGAGCAGCCACGGGATCTCGGAGAAGCGCCCCCTGGCGGCCTTGACGAGGGTGTAGGCGATCACGCCGGCGCCCACCCCGTTCGTGATCGAATAGGTGAACGGCATGAACGCGATCGTCAGGAACGCCGGGATGGCCACGTCCAGCTCGTCCCAGGGCACGTTCCTGCTCTGCGTCATCATCAGCGCCCCGACCAGCACCAGCGCGGGCGCGGCAGCGGCGGCGGGCACCACCGAGGCCAGCGGCGTGAACAGCAGCGTCAGCCCCAGCAGCGCGCCGGTCGCCACGCTGGCCAGACCGGTCCGCGCGCCCTCGCCGACGCCCGCGGCGGACTCGACGAAGACGGTGTTCGCCGAGGAGCTCACCGAGCCGCCGATCATGCCCGCCACGCCGTCCACGGTCAGGATGCGGCCCAGCCGGGGCACCTGGCCCCGCTCGTCCACCATCCCGGCCTCGTCGCTCACGCCGATGATCGTGCCCATCGCGTCGAAGAACCCCGACAGCACCAGCGTGAACAGCACCACGGCCGCCGTCAGCGCCCCCGCCCTGCCGAACCCGCCGAACAGGTCGAACGCGCCCACCAGCCCGAAGTCCGGCGCCGCGACCAGGCGCTCCGGCACATGCGGCGTGACCACGCCCCATGACCGGGGCGGGACCTTGGCGACCGAGTTGACCAGGATGGCCAGGGCCGCCGTCACGACGATGCTGATCAGGATCGCGGCCGGGGTCCTGCGGACGAACAGGACGATCATCAGGAGCAGGCCGAAGCAGAACACGACGACCGGCCAGCCGACGAGGTGGCCCGTCGCGCCGAGCTGCACGGGCGTGCCGGTGCCCCGCGTCACGAACCCGGAGTCCACCAGCCCGATCAGGGCGATGAACAGCCCGATGCCCACGCTGATGGCGTGTTTGAGCGCGAGCGGGATGGCGTTCATGATCAGCGTGCGCAGGCCCGTCACGGCCAGCACGATGATGACGAAGCCCTCCAGCACCACCAGGCCCATGGCCTGGGCCCACGTCATGTGCGGCGCGGCCTGGTAGGCGACCACCGCGTTGAGGCCGAGCCCGGCGGCCAGGCCGAAGGGCGCGTTGCCGACGAAGGCCATCAGCAGCGTGGAGACGGCCGCGGCGAGCGCGGTGGAGGTGGTGAGCTGGGCGATGGAGAGCCGGGCGCCCGTGACGTCCGTGGCGCCGGCCAGGATGATCGGGTTGAGCAGGATGATGTAGGCCATGGCCACGAACGTGGTGACCCCGCCACGCACCTCGCGGCCGACGGTCGTCCCCCGCCCGGTGAGCTCGAAGAAACGGTCGAGCACCCGCCATCCCCCTTCGCATGATCAAGGGGGATGGCGCATAGCTACCCGGCGGGTGAGGAGATCACGCCTTCTCGTGGCGCCCGTGACCCACGAGCCCCATGAACTCCTCCAGCCCGATCGTCCCGTCGCCGTCGTTGTCGGCCGACTTGATGAACGCCTCGATCTCGCTCTCGGACGCGCCCTGCCCGCCCAGCGCCTCGTTGGCCCGGCGGATCTCGTCGGCCGTCAGCAGGCCGTCACCGTCGGTGTCGAAGCGCCGGAACTCCGCCTCGGCCGCTTCACGAGCGCTTGCCATCGGATACCCCCATTGTCGATCCGTCATCAAACAACGCGATATCTTCTGGCCTAATCGGAACCCGAGTCAACCGCAGCCCGGTCGCGGCCCGCACGGCGGCGGCTACGGCGGGGGTGGAGGAGAGCGTCGGGGGCTCGCCCGCGCCGCGCAACCCGTACGGCGCCGCAGGATCCGCATTTTCCAGGATCTTCATCTGCATCGGCGGCATGTCGAGGATCGTGGGGATGAGGTAGTCCGTGAACGACGGGTTCAGCACCCGGCCGTCGCGGACCTGGATCTCCTCCATGAGCGCCAGCCCGAGCCCCTGCGCGGACCCGCCCTGGATCTGGCCCTCGAGGGCCTGCGGGTTCAGGATGCGGCCCACGTCCTGGACGGCCGCCAGCTCGACCACCTTGACCAGGCCCAGCTCCACGTCCACGTCCACGACGGCCCGGTGCACGCACAGGGCGAGCTGGGTGTGGGAGTCGCCCTGCCCGGTGATCGGGTCCATCGGGTACGTGGGGCGGTGCCGGTACTCGCGCGTCTCCTCGATCGGCCCGAACTTCTCCAGCGCCTCCTCCGGCGGCAGCCCGTTGAAGCGCTTGCGCACCGCCTCGCAGGCGGCCCGCACCGCCCCGCCCGTGACGTACGACTGGCGCGAGGCCGACGACGAGCCGGCCGAGCCGACGGAGGTGTCGGCGGTGGCCACGGTCACGTTCGCGATGCCCAGCTCGGTGCGGGCGATCTGGGCCTGGATCGTCACCAGGCCCTGGCCCACCTCGGCGGCGGCCGTGTGCACGGTGACGTGCGGCTCACCGCCCACCAGTTCGGCGCGGACCCTGGCCGTGGAGTAGTCGTCGAAGCCCTCGGAGAAGCAGATGTTCTTGATGCCGACGCCGTAGCCGATGCCGCGGCGCACCGACTCGCCGTGCGTGGTCTGGGACACGCCCCCGGGCATCGACCGCAGGTCATCAAGGGGTTCCGACGGTAGCGCCATCGCCTCCAGGTCGCGCAGCATCTCGGCGAGCGGGGCCGGGGAGTCGATCACCTGGCCGGTGATGAGGTGGGAGCCCTGGGAGACGGCGTTGCGCACGCGGATCTCCACGGGCGACAGGCCGCACGCCTCGGCCAGCCGGTCCATCTGCGACTCGTACGCGTAGCACGCCTGGACCGCGCCGAAGCCGCGCATCGCGCCGCACGGCGGGTTGTTGGTGTAGACGCCGGTGGCGTCTATCTGCACGTTCTCCACCTCGTACGGCCCCACGCCCAGCGACGCGGCGTTGCCGACCACGGCGGGGGAGGAGGAGCAGTACGCGCCGCCGTCCAGCAGGATGTCGGCCTTGACGTAGACCAGCTTGCCGTCGCGGGTCGCGCCGTGCTCGTAGCGCATCCGGGCCGGGTGGCGGTGCACGTGGCCGAAGAACGACTCCTCCCGGCCGTACACGATCTTCACGGGCCGGTTCAGCCGCAGCGCCAGCATGCACGCGTGCACCTGCATCGACAGGTCCTCGCGGGCGCCGAACGCGCCGCCGACGCCGGACAGCGTCAGGCGCACCTTGTCCGGGGGCAGGCCGAGGCAGGGGGCGAGCTGGTCGCGGTCCACGTGCAGCCACTGGGTGGCGATGTAGAGGTCGACGCCGCCGTCCTCGGCCGGGACCGCCAGGCCGGACTCGGGGCCGAGGAAGGCCTGGTCCTGCATGCCGACCTCGTACTCGCCGGTGACCACGACCTCGGCCTCGAACGTGTCGCCCCGCCGCACCGGCTGGTGCCGCACGAAACGCCGGGACCGGCGGGGGTCGGTCACGGCCTCGCGCACCTCGTACTCGACCACGATGGCCGCCGCCGCCCTGCGCGCGGTCTCGGGGTGGTCGGCGGCGACCACCGCCACCGGCTCGCCCTGGAAGCGGACCTGGTCGATGGCCAGCACCGGCTGGTCCTTGTGGTCGAGCCCGTAGAACTTCTCGCCCGGCACGTCCTCGTGCGTCAGCACGGTCAGCACGCCCGGGATCTTCAGCGCGGGCCCCACGTCGATCGACCGGATCCAGGCCGACGGGTGCGGGCTGCGCAGCGTCGCGCCCCACACCATGCCGTCCAGCCACAGGTCGGAGGCGTAGGCGAACTCGCCGGTCACCTTCAGCGTCGCGTCGGGCCGCCGCGCGCTCTCACCGACCCCCGCGCCGTGCAGGGTCGTGTACGCGGTCTCCGTCATCTTCCGAGTAGAGCACCGCCGCCGCGCCGGATCCTATGCGCGTCGCGTGAAATCCCGGTCAGCGGTTGGCCTCGGCGCCTTGTATATTCCTCCAAGTGCGCATCTCCGACCTGCTGGCCATCGACGAACTGCGCCTGACCCTGCTCGCCGGCGACCCTTCGCGCGAGTTCGGCACCGTGCACATCACCGACCTGCCCGAGCCGGGGCGCTACCTGAGCGGCGGCGAGCTGGTGCTGTCGGGGCTGATGTGGTGGCACGAGCCGGGGGACTCGGCCAGGTTCGTGGCGGCGCTGGTGGAGGCGGGGGTCGCCGCGCTGGGCGCCGGGCAGGCGTGGCTGGGCCACGTCCCGGCCGACCTGGTGGCCGCGTGCGAGGCCGCCGGTCTGCCGCTGGTCGAGGTGCCGACGGAGGTGTCGTTCCGGACGCTGGCGGAGCTGGTCGTGCCGCGGCTGGCCGGCGACGTGCGCGACGCGCTCGGCCGCCACCGCAGGCTGGTCGCGGCCATCGCCGAGGGCGCCGACCTGCGCGAGCTGTTCGCGCTGACCGCCGCCGAGCTGGGCGTCACCGGCGCCGTGCTGTCCGCGTCGGGCGAGGTGATCGTGGGTGCGGCCAGGGATCCCGTACGGCTGGCGAGGGCGTACCTGACGGCGCCGCGGCTGCCCGCGCGCGTCGGCGACCACACGATCTTCCCGGTCGGCCGCGGCCACCGGGCCGCGGGCTGGGCGCTGGCCTGCGACGGCGACCTGATGGGCCGCGCCGACCTGGGCTACGAGCTGGCGTCCTGCGTCGGCCTCGAACGCAACCGCATGGAGGAGGGCCGCCGGGTCGAGCGCCGCCTGACCGAGCAGCTCATCGTGGCCGCGCTGGCCGAGTCCGACGCGGCCGAGCTCAACGCCAGGCTGCGGACCTGCGGGATCGACGCGGCGGAGCCGTACGCCGTGGTCAACGCCACCGCACCCAGGCAGGGCGCCACCCGCGGGCCCGACCCCGCCACGCTCGGCGGGCAGGTCGTGGAGGAGCTGCTCGGCCGCGAGGTCGTGGCGGCGGCGGGCGCGGACGGCGCGATCGCCGTGGTGCCGCTGCGCGAGCGCACCACGGCCGAGCTGGCCGACCGGCTGCGCGCCGGGGCGCAGGTGCTCGCCGCCCTGCCCGACACCCGCCTGTGCGTCGGCGTCAGCGGCGCGCTGACCGGCGCCGGCGCCGTCAAGGGCGGCGTGGAGGAGGCCGGGCACGCCAGGCGCCTGGCCGAGGCCCGCGCCGGGGGAGTGGTCACCAGCGACGAGATCTACACGCACGCGCTGCTGCTGGCCACGGTGCCGGGAGACGTGCGCCGCTCGTTCACGGCGCGGCTGCTGTCGCCGCTGCTCGACTACGACCGGCGGCACCAGTCCGAGCTGGTGCGCACGCTCGGGATCTTCCTCGACTGCGCCGGCTCGTGGAACGTCTGCGCGGAGCGGCTCCACGTCCACGTGAACACGGTCCGTTACCGGATCCGCAGGATCGAGGAGCTGACCGGGAGGAATCTGGCGACGATGGCCGACCGGGTCGACTTCTTCCTGGCGCTCAGGGACACGGGCCGGCCTCGCTAGCCCCCCGCGCCTCGTCCACGGCCGCCTTCTCCTCCCTCAGCCGCCGCTCCCAGCGGGCGTGGCCGAGCCCGCCGCCGCCGGCCAGGGCCTCGTCGACGTAGGACAGGGCTCGGCCGGGATCCTTGAGCATCCGGTACGCCCGCGACAGCCCGATCAGGCAACGTACCTTCCCGATCCGGTAACCGCTCGCCTCGAAGAGCTCGCGGGTCCTGAGAAGGTGCGGCAGGGCCTGCTCCGGGTCGTCCAGGCCGAGGTAGGTCTCGCCGAGCGCGAGCCGGCTGTTCGCCTCATGGGTGGCGTCGCCCGCCTCCTCGGACTCGGCCAGCGCCTCGTGCAGCGCCTCACGCGCCATTTCCGGACGTCCCATGCCGAGGTGGGAGTGCCCGATCATCAGCAGCGCGTACCGGATCCCCACCTTCGCGCCGATGCTCTTGGCCAGGGCGAGCTGGCGCTCCGCCCAGGGCAGCATCTCCTCGTAGCGTTCGCCCGAGTTGTAGGCGTTGGCCACGTTGCCCAGCGCGCGCATCTCGCCGAAGGCGTCGCCGATCCGCCGGGCGAGCTCCAGCGAGGACAGCTGGTGGGCGACGGCCTCGTCCGTGTGCCCCGTCATGCGCAGGGCGTTGGCGATGTGGCCGTGCGCGACCAGGGCGCCGGCCTCGTCACCGAGGCGTTCGCTCACCCGCAACGCCAGCGTGTTCAGCTCCTTCATCTCCGCCATGTGGTAGGCCCGCTCCTGGGGCCAGATGAGGCCGAACGTGAGGTTGACGCCGAGCCGGGCGATCGCGTCGTCGGGGGAGTTCATGGCCTGCACGGCCGCGGCCGACAGGACGGCCTCCTCCTCGCGCAGCCACGCCTTCGCCTCCTGCGCGGTGCGGACCTCGTGCGGGACCGCGTCGAGCGGGGCCGCCGGCTGCGTCCGGTGCGGGTCGCTGACGTGGCTGGCCAGGCGCGTGGAGGCGGCGTAGTACGACAGCGCGCGGATCAGCGGCCCGCGCCGGTCGGCGGGACGCAGCTCGCCGGCGAAGAGGCGGACGAGGTCGTGCAGCTGGTAGCGGCCGGGGGCGGCGCGATCGAGCAGGTGGGCGTCCACCAGCCGCTCCAGGGCCGCTTCCGCCTCGCCGGACGTGACGTCGGCCAGCGCCCCCGCGACCTCCGCGGTCATCTCGGGCACGTGCAGGAGCCCCAGCAGCGACAGCATGCGCGCGGCCAGCCGGTTCACGGGGCGCGAGCCGCGTTCGAGCGCGGTGTGGCTGGCGGCCAGGCTGGAGCGGACCGCCAGGTCGCCCGCCGCGAGCTCGTGCAGCCGGGTGCGCTCGTCGCTCAGCCGGGAGGCCAGCGCGGAGACGCTCCAGTCGGGGCGACCGGCCAGGCGCGCCCCGGCGATGCGCAAGGCCAGCGGGAGACCGTCACACAGGCGGACGAGCCTGGCCGTCTCGCCCGCGTCGGCCGAGATCCGGCTCGCGCCGGCCAGGTTGGCCAGCATCGTGGCCGACTCCGCCGGCGACATCCTGGCGAGCTCCAGCTGGACGGCGTCCTCGCCCCAGCTCATGGTCTCCCGGCTGGTCACGAGCAGCGTGTTGCCGAGCGAGGCCGACAGCAGCGGCCGGATCTGCGCGAGGTCGGCGGCGTCGTCCAGCACGACCAGCACCCGCCGGTCGTGCAGGCGGCTGCGCCACGCGGCCGCCGCCTCGTCCAGGTCGGCGGGCACGACGGTGGGCGGCACGCCGAGCGCGCGCAGGAACCGCCCGAGCAGGTCGAGCGGGGTGAGCGCGGGCAGCTCGGGCGTGGCGCCCCGGCAGTTGACGTAGAGCTGGCCATCGGGGAAGCGGTCCATGGCCAGGTGGGCGACGTGGGCGGCGAGCGCCGACTTGCCGACGCCCGGCGGCCCGGTGATGATCAGCAAGGGGCTCGGCGAGGTCGCGAGCCGCTCCTTCAGCCGCGCGATCTCCGCGGACCTGCCCACGAACTCCGCCAGCGGCCTGGGTAACTGGTGCGGCGTCTCTTGAGGCGCCGGCGCGCTCGGGGCGGGTGCCGCATCGGCCCGCAGCACCATCTCGTGGCACCGGCGCAATCCCTCGCCGGGCGACAGGCCGAGCTCCTCGGCGAGCAGGACCCGGCCTTCCTCGTAGACCGTCAGGGCCTCGGCCGGGCTGCCCGAGCGGAACAGGGCCGTCATGAGCAGCTCGCGGACCCGCTCGCGCAGCGGGTTGCGGCGGGTGAGGTGGCGCAGCTCCTCGACGATGTCCCGGTGGCGGCCCAGGCGCAGCAGGCTCTCCGCGCGCAGCTCCAGGGCGGCGAGCCGGAGCTGCTCCAGGCGGTCGCGCTCCGTCTCCGCGAACGGGCCGGACAGCCCGCTCAGCGCGGTGCCGCGCCACATCGCCAGGGCCTCGTCGAGCAGGCGCACGGCCTGGGGGTCGTCACCGGCGCGCCGGACCCGCCTGGCCTCCTCGACCCTCTCGGCGAACAGCAGCGCGTCCACCTGGGCGGGCTCCACCCGTAAGACGTAGCCGGCCGGGGTCCCCGCCAGCACCCGCGACGGCTCGCGCCGCCCGCGACCGGGCTCGAAGGCGCGGCGCAGCCCGGCGATGTAGGTGTAGACGCTCTGCTCGGCATTGCGCGGGGCGTCCTCGCCCCAGATGCCGGCGATCATGTGGCTCATGGGAATGGGCCGGGCCACGGCGGCGGCCAGGATCGCGAGGGTGGTCTGCTGCCTGGCGGGCCCGAGATCGACATGCTCTGCGGCCGTTCCGCGGTGGAGCTCCGCGGTCACCGCCCCCAGCAGGCGAATGAAGATCCCCTCGCCCACACGACCTCCTTGACTCGCCCTCGAACCGCGTCAACAGGGCAGCGTAATCAAGATCGTCGTTCCGTGAAGGCTTGCGGGACCGCTGTAGATCGAATGTAGACGTGGCCGATAAATTGCATAACAATCCGTGCCCGCCGGACAGCAGGTTACGTGACCTGACTGATCGGCGACTCAGGCAAGGTCGCCCGGACGGCAGATGGCGGGGCCAAGAGGCCCCTCACCGGCCGGGCCACGGTACGACAGGGCACGGAGTGCGGTTGCGTGCCCGGTGCCGCCTTGCCTCGCCTAACGATTGCTGCTCAGCAGCAGTACACGTCCGATTGTCCAGAGGACAGGGAAGACGTTGCGGCACTTGTGGCCGTAGCATTACCTCCAACGGTTACCGCGGCAGTGATCACGGCAACCAGGACGGACAGGACAATGCGCATGCGCACGGGGGTTCTCCCTAGCCTATGTGAGTTGCTTGGACTTCATCTTCTCAGGGAGCGGCTGCTGTGACCACATCTGACCTAGTCGGTCTCCGCATCAAGACGGTTCGGCGGCAACGCGGCTTGTCACAGGCCCAGCTGGCGCACCCCGAACTGTCCGACAGCTACGTCTCGTTGATCGAGAGCGGAAAGCGTACCCCCACCCCTGCGGTCTTGGAGCTGCTGGCCCAGAAGCTGGACTGCTCGCTGTCCTACCTGATCAACGGCGTCACCGCCGAACAGATGGAGGACATCGAGCTCGCCCTCGGCTACGCGCGGCTGGCGCTCGAGAACGGCGAAGTCGCCGAGGCCCGGACGCGCTTCGAGGAACTGCTGGGCAACAGCAACCTGACAGGTCTTACCTCACTTCGTCAAGAAGCCGAATTCGGTCTGGCCCTCGCCACCGAGGCCGGGGGCGATCTCGACCGGGCGATCTCGATCATGCTCAAGCTCCGTGAGGAGGAGCTCCCCGCCGAGCAGAACATCGAGGTGGCCATCGCGCTGTGCCGCGCCTACCGGGAGCGCGAGCGGCTGAGCGAGGCCGTCGAGGTGGGCGAGCAGATCCTCAGCGGCAAGTCCCGGCAGGGCTGGACCGACCTGCTGGTCGAGCTGGGCGCCACGCTGCTGGCGGCCTATCTGGAGCGCGGCGACATGCTGCGCGCCAGGCAGTTCGCGGCCGAGCTGCTCAACGCGGCCGACGCGCTGGGCACGCCGCGCTCCATCGTCGCGGCCAACTGGAACGCCTCCATCGTCGCCCGCGCCACCGGGCACAACAGCGAGGCGGTGGCCTTCGCCGAGCGGGCCCTGGCCGTGCAGGTGGAGCACGGGCAGCCGCGCAACACCGCGAGGATGCGGCTGCAGTTCGCGCGGACGCGGCTCAGGACCGGCGCGCAGGACGCCGCGGCCGTCCGCGACGGGCTGCGCACGGTGGTCGCGGAGTTCGAGCAGACCTCGACCAGCACGATCGACCAGGCCATGCTCTACATGGAGCTGGCCAGCGCCGAATACATGACCGGAGACCTCGACCAGGCCGCCGAGCACGCCGTGATCAGCAGAAACCTGCTCCCCGAGTTCGGCCACGTGCTGGGCGCGGAGGCCAACCTGCTGCTAGGCAGGGTCTGCGGCGCGGTCGGCCGGGTCGACGAGGGGCGCCGGCACGCCGCCGCCGTCAAGGGCTGGCTCACGCCGCTGCCCGACTCCCGCCGCTCGGCCCGCACCTGGTACGCCGCCGCCGAGACCATGGAGTTGCTGGGCGAGACGGACGAGGCGGTGGAGGCGTACCAGCGGGCGCTGGCCTGCGCGGGGCTATAGCGAGGTCCGGACCGGGCGGTGGCGTCGGTAGCCTTGGGGGTGCCATGAAGAGATCCCCGCTTGCGGCCCTCGCCGCGACTGCCGCCGCCCTGCTCGTGCTCGTGTTCGGCATGGCGGCTCCCGCGCTGGCGCACGACGCGCTCAAGAGCAGCTCCCCGGCCAAGGACGCCGAGGTCAAGAGCCTCGACGAGGTGCGGCTGGAGTTCACCGCGGGCGTGCGCCTGCCGTTCGTCATCGTACGCGGCCCCGGCGGCGCCGAGCTGCAGAGCGGCAAGCCCGAGGCCGACGGCAAGGTGGTGACCCAGGCGGTCAAGGAGCCGCTGCCCGACGGGAAATACACGATCGCCTACCGCGTCGTGTCGTCCGACGGGCATCCGATCGAGGGCGAGATCCCGTTCAAGGTGAAGGGGGCGGAGACACCGTCCCCCAGCCCGAGCACCGCGAGCCCCAGCGACTCCGCCGTCGCGGCACCGGCGAGCTCCGCCCCCGCGACACAGGCCGCGCCACAGCCCGCACAGACGTCGCCCGCCACCGATCAGGCCTCGGCCGGCCAGCCGGTGGGCTTCCCCGTCTGGCTCGTCATCGTGATCGGCGCGCTCGTCGGCATCGGCATCGGTTTCCTGCTCAGCGCGCGGAAGAAGAAGCCATGAGCAAGGCGGCGCGGCTCGCGCTCGGCGGGGCGGCCGCCGCGGTCGTCGCCCTGGTCATCGGCATGATCGCCGGCGGCAGGGCGTTCCCCAGGATCATCCCGGGCCTGCCCGACTCCGGCGCGGTCGTCCGGTGGGGGCTGCCGCTGTCCAAGCTGCTCATGGACGTGGCGGGCGTGACCACCGTGGGCCTGCTGCTCATGGCCGCCGCGCTGCTGCCCAACGACAAGGGCGTGCTCGGCAGGACCGCCGGCCAATACGTCAAGGCCGGCTCGTGGGCGGCCCTCGCCTGGGCCGGCTCGGCCTTCGTGGCCATCGTGTTCAGCACCGCCGAGTCCATCGGCAGGACCGTTCCCCAGATCCTCGACCGCACCTTCCTCACCAGCTACGCCACCCAGACCACGCAGGGCGTGGCGCTCACGCTCGTGGTGCTGTTCGGGGTGGCGATCGCGCTGTTCTCCCGCGGCGCCATCACCGCGGGGGCCGCGGCGGGCCTGCTGGTCTTCGCGCTGGTGACGCTGCTGCCCGCGCCGCTCACCGGCCACACCTCCTCCTCGCCCAACCACGACCTCGCCACGTCGGCGGTCTCGCTCCACCTGCTCGCCCTCGCCCTGTGGGTGGGCGGGCTCGCCGTGCTGGCCATTCACGCGGTCCGCAAGCAGCCGCAGCTCGAGGTGGCCGCGCGCCGGTTCTCCGACATGGCCGTGTGGTGCTACGCCGGGGTGGGGCTGTCCGGCGTGTTCAGCCTGATCGCGCGGCTGGGCGCGGTGTCCGACCTGTGGACCACCCAGTACGGCCTGCTCGCCGTGGTCAAGATCGTGGCGTTCGTGCTGCTCGGCTACGTCGGCTACTGGCACCGCCAGCGCACGCTGGCCGACCTCGACAAGGGCAGGCCGCGCGCGTTCACCCGGCTGGCCGGCGGCGAGATGCTGCTCATGCTGGCCACCATCGGGGTGGCCGTGGCGCTGTCGCGCACGCCGCCGCCCGACTTCAGCGTCCCCGCCGACCGGGCCTTCGAGCTGCTCGGCTTCCCCCTTCCGGCCGAGATCACGCTCGGCAACGTGTTCACCATGTGGTGGTTCGACCTGTTCTTCGCCACGGTCGCCGCCGCGCTGGCCGGGCTCTACGGGTTCGGCGTGTGGCGGCTGCGCAGGCGCGGCGACAAGTGGTCGTGGGGGCGCACGGCCTCCTGGTACGTCGGGGTCGCGCTGCTGGTGTTCGCCACGCAGAGCGGGCTGGCCCGCTACGCCAAGGTCATGTTCGACGTCCACATGATCGAGCACATGACGCTCTCCATGGTCGTGCCGATCTTCCTCGTCATGGGCGGGCCCGTCACGCTGGCCCTGCGCGCGCTGAAGCCCGCCACCCGGCGGGGCGACAGGGGGCCGCGGGAGTGGATCACGACGATCCTGCACAGCCGCTTCACCAAGGTCGTCACGCATCCCGCCATCGCCACGGCCATCTTCATCGCCTCGACGTACGCGCTGTACTTCACGCCGCTCTTCGAGTCGGCCATGGAGGAGCACCTCGGGCACATCTGGATGACCCTCCACTTCCTGCTCAGCGGGTGCCTGTTCTTCTGGGTGATCGTCGGGGTCGACCCCGCGCCCAACCGGCTCCCGTACGTCGGGCGGCTGCTCATGCTCTTCATCACCATGCCGTTCCACGCGTTCTTCGGGGTCGCGTTGATGATGATGGGCACGGTGATCGCCTCCGGCTGGTACGAGCAGCTGGGCCGCACCTGGGGCGCCACGCTGCTGCAGACGCAGCAGGACGGCGGGGCCATCGCCTGGGGCTTCGGCGAGATCCCGACGCTCATCGTGCTGCTGGCCATCGCCATCCAGTGGTATCAGGACGACGAACGGCAGGCGCGGCGCATCGACCGCAAGGCCGACCGCTCAGGCGGCTCAGGGGATTCGGAACTCGACTCCTACAACGCCTACCTCGCCCGTCTCAACCGCGCGGACAAAGGTGAGTGACAAGGTTTCCGGCGAGTAGCCGTTCGGCCATGGCCTTCTATCTTCCCACTACAAGTCTCTGTACCGCCAGGTAGCCTGTCTCCCAGGGGAGACGGGCATAACCCCATGACCAGCGTGCGTAGGCCTTGAGGGGGGACGCGCACCGCCAGGTGAGGGCGCCGGAGTGGGGACCGGCGTGAGCCCGGTGTGCCCAGGAAGGCGAAAGCCATTGTCGGAAGAGACACGGATGCGCGGGGGGCAGAGCCTGGCCGAGGCTCTTGAGAGCTGTCTGGCCGAATGGTCCGAGCGCACGGGGATCGCCGTCGAGACCTGGGCGCTGCCGGCCACCGACGTGTCTTCGCGGGTCTCCAGGGCCGTCATGGCCACGATCGACGAGGCCCTGTCCAACGTCGAGCTGCACAGCCGGGCCCGGACCGTGTCCATCGCCGTGACGGTCTCCAAGAGCGGGCTGCGCATGACGGTCAGCGACAACGGCCAGGGCTTTCACACCGCGGGGGCGGGGAGCGGGATCGCCAGGATGCGGGCCGCCTTCACCGAGCTCGGCGGGAGCCTGTCGGTCAACAGCGTGCTCGGCGAGGGCACGACCGTGACCGGAGTGGTGCCCCGACGCGGCTGACGGGGGTCAGGAGAGCGTGAGGATCTCGCTGCCCGTATCGGTGACCACGATCGTGTGCTCGAACTGGGCCGTGCGCTTGCGATCCTTGGTCACGGCCGTCCACTTGTCCGGCCAGATGTCGTACTCGATGGTGCCCAGCGTCAGCATGGGCTCGATCGTGAACGTCATCCCCGGCACCAGCTCCACCCGCAGCGACGGGTCGTCGTAGTGGGGAACCATGAGCCCGGAGTGGAAGCTCGTGCCGATCCCGTGGCCGGTGAAGTCGCGGACGACGCCGTAGCCGAAGCGCTTGGCGTACGCCTCGATGACCCGGCCCACCACGTTGAGCTGCCGCCCCGGCGCGACCGCCCTGATGGCGCGCATCATGGCCTCGCGCGTGCGCTCCACCAGCAGCCGCGACTCCTCGTCGACCTCGCCCACCAGGTAGGTGGCGTCGGTGTCGCCGTGGACGCCGCCGATGTAGGCGGTGATGTCGACGTTGACGATGTCGCCGTCCTGGAGCACGGTGTCGTCGGGGATGCCGTGGCAGATGACCTCGTTGATCGACGTGCACAGCGACTTGGGGTAGCCCTTGTAGCCGAGCGTGCTCGGGTAGGCGCCGTGGTCGACGAGGAACTCGTGGCCGACCCGGTCGAGCTCGTCGGTCGTGACACCGGGCCGGATGTGCTTGGCGACCTCGTCGAGCGCCTGGGCGGCGATCCGGCCGGCCACCCGCATGCGCTCGATGATCTCGGGGCTCTTCACGTCGGATTCGCCGGTCTTGGGGCGCTTCTTGCCGACGTACTCCGGCCGCTCGATGTGGGCGGGGACCTTTCGCATGGGCGAAACTCGCCCGGGCTGGAGCAGTGTCGTCATGAAACATGAGTCTACGGGGCAGAATTGACCCCGTGAGCGAAGGCCAATGGTGGTTCTGTCTCAAGCACATGCGGGTCGAGCCCGAGAAGGGCTGCCCCAACAAGGACCGGATGGGTCCCTACACCTCCGAGCAGGAGGCGGCCGGGGCGCTGCAGCGCGCCGCCGACCGCAACAAGGCCTGGGACGAGGCGGAGAATGACGACTAGGGCACGACCGCGTATGCCCTGACCGGGAAGGTTCCCATGCCCGCGACCATCGGGGGCGCGGCGTGGAAGCGGAAGCCGTTCTGAGGCAGCGCGGCCAGTCCCGTCAGGTGCTCCACCAGCGGGATGCCTGCCTTCAGCAGGATCGTGTGGGCGGGGCGCTCGCCATGCGGCGGGGTGTCGTCGATGTTGAGCGAGTCGATGCCCACCAGCGCCGCCCCCTGGTCGGCCAGCCACTGCGCCGATTCGGGCGCGAGGTAGGGGTGGCCGTGCAGGTAGGCGTCGGTGCCGAAGTGGCGGTCCCAGCCGGTGTGGATCAGCACGGCCCGTCCCCGTACGTTCAGGTCCTCGGCGATCACCACCTCGCGGCCCGTGCCGGCCCGCACCACGAGGCCGGGCAGGTCGGCCAGCTTGCTCACCGGCACCTGTGACAGGTCGGGCCCGTCGGGATAGCGGTGGAACGGGGTGTCGAGGTAGGTGCCGGTGTTGGCGGCGAGCGCGATCGTGGCGATGTGGAACTCCGTGCCCGGCGCGTAGACCTTGCGCGAGTCCTCCCGGCTCAGGTGCACCCCCAGCGTCGGGCCGGGAATGCCGGGATAAGTGACCATTCCGTCAACGATGCGGTGGCTGAGTTCGACGATCATGCGGACGCTCCTACACGTGCGAGCTTGATCAGGGCGAGGACGCCGATGCCCGCCCAGATCAGGTTGAGGCCGGCCGACGGCCAGGCGGAGCTGTAGGCGCTGTTGGCCATGAGCCCGAGCGAGCCGGCGAGGTTCATGAGCTGGTACGCCGCGCCGTCGCCCGGCAACCGGGACTGCGTGACCAGGATGTACCCGGCGAGCAGCAGGGCGGCGCCGATCCAGCCGACGGCGGCGAAGAGGAGGTCCATGGCCGTCATTGTCTGGAGTGATCGTCGTAAAGCGCAAATAAAGAATGCTAAAGGTGCGCGTAAGCTGACCTGCATGGACATCGATCCACGGCGGTTGCGGATCCTGCACGAGGTCGCCCGCCGCGGCGGCGTCATGCGGGCCGCCGAAGCGCTCTATCTGACCCCCTCGGCCGTCTCCCAGCAGCTCGCCCAGCTCGAACGCGAGGTCGGGCTGGCCCTCATCGACCGCTCCCAGCGCAGCGTCTCCCTCACCCCGGCCGGGCGCGTGCTCGCCGGTTACGCCGAGCGGGTGGAGGAGGAGCTGCTGGAGGCCAGGCGCGAGCTCACCCGGTTCACCGAGCGCCTGGCCGGGCCGGTGCGCATCGCCGCCTTCCCCACGGTCATCACGCACGTGCTGGTGCCGGCCATGCGGGACCTGGCCGCACGCCACCCCAAGATCACCCCGGTCATCCACGAGGTCTTCGGCCCGCCCGCGCTGCAGGAGCTGCGCATGGGCGCGGTGGACGTGCTCATCACCGAGCAGGACATGGGCCTGCCCGGGCTGTCGCAGCCGTCACTGAGCGCACGGCTGCTCTACGTGGACGAATACCGCATCGTGCTGCCGCCCGACCAGCCGGACCCGGGGTCGGTCCCCGAGCTGCTGCGGCTGCCCTGGGTGGCCAGCGAGCCGAACCAGGCGTGCGGGCAGGCGCTGGAGCGGCTGGCGGGGCTGCACGGGTTCGAGCCGCGCAAGGTGCACGTCATCACCGAGTTCGGGCCCACGCTGTCGCTGGTGGCCGCCGGGCACGGGGTGGCGATCGTGCCCGCGCTGGCCCTGCTGGACGTGCCGGAGGGCGAGGTACGGGTGAGCGAGGTGCGTGACGTGGGCGCGCGCCGGCTGGACGCGGTCACGCGGGTGAGCCGTACCCGGTCGGGGGAGCCCGACCCCGTGCAGGCCGTGGTGATCGGCGCGATCGAGGAGGCCACGGCGGCGCTGGAGACGTCCCTGAGCGGACGCCTGCACAGCGCCCCCAGCGCCCCCAGTGCCCCCGGTGCCGCCGGTGCCGCCGACGCCTCCGAGCCGGAGCGGTCGCGTCCCTAGCCTGGGTGGCCGCGACCGTGGCCGGCAGGCGTCCCTAGTCGGCCTGTTGGGGGCCGCTGACCTTGTCCAGCAGGCGGGCCAGGCGCTCGCGCAGGCCGGGGCGGCGTTCGGGCTCCCCGGCCGCCGTGCTCACCAGGTGCTGCGCCCCGTCGAAGGTCACCAGCCCGTCCCGCGGCACCTCGATGCAGTCGTGCGCCAGCCCGGCCAGCTCCCGGTCGCCGCCCTCGATGGCCAGGATGGTCGCCCCCGTGCGCCGGGCGTCGTCCACGCGTTCGAGCAGCGGCACCGGCGCCTCCCGCTCGGCCAGCACGAACAGCGTCTCGCCCCGGGCCGCGCGCTCCAGGCGTTCGATGCCGACGCGCAGGTGGGCGGGCGCGTCGGCGGGCGGCGCCCAGCGCACCAGCGTGGGCGTGAGCTGCGCCATTCCGGAGAACCTGGCCTCGTCGGCGAGGTGCGCGGTCAGGTGCCAGGGCTCCTCGTCGGGGGTGCCCACCAGCAGGAGGCCGCCGGGCGAGCGGGTGGCCCGCAGGGCGACGCCCAGCTCGCGGGCGCGTTCGAGCCACCCGGTCTCGGCCAGGAGCTCACGCAGCAGTGCCACCGATCCTGAGTCCATTTCCCCATGGTGCCTGACGCCGCACGCGCGGGGTGGCTGATTCGGGAGTGATGTGTTGACACGAGGTGCGTTTCCCCGTCATTTCGGGCCTTGACAGGAGGTTACTCCCGGGTAACGATCGGCTCGCGGCGCCGCCGTCCCAAGTATGTGGTCCTCACGGAGAGGGGCGGTACATGTCCTTACGTGTCCGCGTCAGCATGTCCATGGTCCTGTTATTGATCATGTCCCTCATCACGACCCCGGCCCGCGCGGCGACGCCGGGAGACGTGGTCTCCGCCCAGCCCACCACCGTCTACCTCCTGCCGGGCAAGCTCCTGGAGGTTCCGGTCAACGCTTGGCACCTCCTCTACAACTCCACGTCCGCCACCGGCTCGCTCAACACCGTGTCGGGGACGCTGCTCGTGCCCAAGAGCGGCTACCCGCTCGGCGCGCGCCCCATCGTCGGGTACGCCGTCGGCACCCACGGGCTCGGCGACCAGTGCGCCCCCTCGCTCAGCATGAGCCAGGGCCGGGAGGCGGAGCTCGCGCTGGTGAGCCTGTTCCTGCTCAAGGGGTACGCGGTGGCCATGACGGACTACGAGGGGCTCGGCACGCCCGGGCCGCACACGTACATGGCCGGGATCTCGCAGGGGCACGCCGTGCTCGACTCGATCAGGGCGGCCACCCGCGTGTCCGGGGCCGGGCTGTCGAACCGGGCGCCCGTCGCCGTCATGGGCTACTCCCAGGGCGGGGCGTCGGCCGGGTGGGCGGCGCAGCTGCAGCCCTCGTACGCGCCCGAGCTGCGGTTGAAGGGCGTCGCGGCCGGAGGCGTGCCCGCCGACCTGCACGCGGTCGCGGACCATCTGGACGGCGGGTCCGACTTCGGGCTGGCGGCGGCGGCCGGGGTCGGGCTGGACGCGGCCTACCCCGAGCTGAACCTTCAGGCGGACCTCAACGACCGCGGCCGCGCACTGCTCGCCGACGCGGCCGACGACTGCGTGGGCGACCTCGGCAAGCTGTCCGGGCTGAGCTTCTCCGACCTGAGCCCGATCGACCTGCTCAACCAGCCGAAGTGGCTGGCCCGGCTCGGGGAGAACCGCCTGGGCGCCACGGCTCCGCGGGTGCCGATGTTCCTGTATCACGCGCGGGGGGACCAGATCATCCCGCTGTCCGTGGGCTCGACGTTGCGGTCCGAGTACTGCCGGGCCGGGGTGAACGTCCGGTGGACCGCGCTGCCCGCGCCGGACCACGTCACGGGAGCCGTCGAAGGAGGGCCGCTGGCCATCGAGTGGCTGGCCCTGCGGATCCTCGGGCTGCCCGCGATCGGTAACTGCTAGCCCGTACGCCGGCCGGGCCCGCACGACCGGGCCCGGCCCACCCGGTGGCGGGTACCGGGCGGCCGAGCTGGCATGATCGGGCGTATGACAGATGTGAGCGGGCTTTCCATCGGCATCCTCGGCGGTACCGGTGACCAGGGGAAAGGGCTGGCGCGGCGGTTCGCGCTGGCGGGGCACCGCGTGCTGATCGGGTCGCGTAGCGAGCAGCGCGCCCAGGACGCGGCCGGTGACATCGGGGCGGGTGCGAGCGGGGGCGCGAACGCCGCCGTCGCCGCCGAGGCCGACATCGTGATCGTGGCGGTGCCGTACGAGGGGCACAAGGCGCTGCTGGAGTCCCTGCGGGCCGAGCTGGCCGGGAAGATCGTCGTCGACTGCGTGAACCCGCTCGGGTTCGACAAGCAGGGCGCCTACGCGCTGCCGGTGGAGGAGGGCAGCGCGGCGCAGCAGGCGGCGGCGGTGCTGACCGAGAGCCGGGTGGTGGCCGCCTTCCACCACGTGTCGGCGGTCCTGCTGATGGACCCGGCCGTGGAGAAGGTGGACCTCGACGTGCTGGTGCTCGGCGACGACCGCGAGGCCACCGACACGGTGCAGGCGCTGGCCGAGGTCATCCCGGGCGTGCGCGGCGTGTATGGAGGGCGGCTGCGCAACTCCCACCAGATCGAGGCGCTCACCGCCAACATCATCTCCGTCAACCGCCGCTACAAGGCCCACGCCGGGCTGCGCATCACGGACATCTGACCCGCCCGTCGCAGGGACCTCAGCCCTGGTCGGTGGGACGGATGTGTCACAGCCAGCCCGCGTCCTCCGCGATGCGGATGGCGTCGATCTTGTTGCGGGCTCCCGTCTTCGTGATCGCCCCCGTCAGGTAGTTGCGCACGGTGCCGGGGGAGAGGTGGAGGCGGGAGGCGATCTCCTCGGCCGAGGCGCCCCGGGCGGCCTCCCTGAGCACGGTGGACTCGCGCGGCGTGAGCGGGCTCTCGCCGTACTGCATGGCCGAGGACACCAGCTCGGAGTCCAGCACGCGCAGCCCGGCGGCGGTGCGCCTGATCGCGTCCGCCAGCCGGTCGCCCGGGGCGTCCTTGACCAGGAACGCCTCGATGCCCACGGCCAGAGCCCGGCGTACGTGGCCCGGCTGCCCCATGGCCGTGAGCACCAGGACGCGGCACGACGGGAGGCGCTCCAGCAGCGTGGCGGCGGCGGTGATGCCGTCCACCACCGGCAGGTCGATGTCCACGACCGCGACGTCGGGCCGCACCCGCAGGGCCTCGGGCACGATCTCGTCGCCCCGGGTCACCTCCGCGACCACCTCGATGTCCTGCTCCAGGCGGAGGAGGGCGGTGAGGGCGGCGCGGATCATGTGCATGTCCTCGGCCAGCAGCACCTTGATCACGCCACGACCTCCATCGTAAGGAGGAAGCCGCCGGCGCCGGTCCGGGTCGCGGTGCACGAGCCGCCCGCCTGGGCCGCGCGTTCCGCCAGCCCCGTGAGGCCCCCTCCGTCGGGGCCGGGCTCGGCGAGGACGCCGTCGTTGGCCACCTCCAGCCGGAGCGTGCCGCCGTTCACGGACGTGGTGATGGTGCAGGTCGTGGCGCGGCTGTGGCGCAGGACGTTGGTGACTGCCTCGCGTACGGCCCACGCCAGCGCCTCCTCCGAGCGGCCCGGCAGCGTCACGTCCACCAGATGCGCCTGCACGCCGACCCCCGACGACTCCAGCAGCGCCACCGCCCGGTTCACCTCGCCGGCCAGCGACAGGGCCCGGTAACCCCTGGCGACGTGGCGTACGTCCTGGGCCGCCTCCCTGGCCACCTGCACCAGCTCGCCCACCTCCGTCCGGGCGGCGGCCGGGTCGCGCTCCATGAGCCGGGAGGCCAGGTCGCCCTTGAGCGCGATCGCGGTCAGGCTGCGCCCGAGGCCGTCGTGCAGGTCGCGGGAGATGCGCAGCCGCTCCTTGAGCACGGCCGCGTCCGCCAGCTCGGCCCTGGCCTCCTCCAGGTCGGCCGCCACCCGCGTGAACCGCACCAGCGCGTACGTCATGGCGCCCGTCGTCGGCACGGTGACCACGTAGAAGAGGATGACGATGAACGGGACCCCGCCCCACCACAGCACGATGCCCTCGTACAGCATCATCAGCACCACCAGCGCGCCGCCCCAGCCCAGCGGCAGGAACACCAGCAGCGTCCCGGCCAGCATCGGCGCCGTCACCCCCGACATGCCGCCGGGCAGCAGGTCGGGCAGGTACGTGACGACAGCCTGGAGCACGATCGTGAGGGGGTAGGCGGGCGGGCGCTCGCCGCGCAGGCCGGCCCGCATGTTCAGGTAGTGCGTGGAGATCACGGCGAGCGTGGCGACCGCGGCCGCGATGCCGTAGCCGGGGCCGTAGTACACGAAGTAGGTGAGGGCGAGCAGCGAGTAGGCGGCCGACACGGCGGTGATGAGGCCGGTCGCGAGCCGTCTGGCCGAGGAGGAGACCACGGGGAGATTATCCTTACGATCGGCGCGGTTCCCAGCGGAACCACAGCCGGAGGGCGATGAGCCCGGCGACCGTCCAGGCGGCCAGGACCAGGGCGGGCACGGCCAGGTCGCCGGTCTTGACGGCGTTCACGACGGCGCTGGTGGGCAGCAGGTCCAGGGCCGGCCGCAGCCACGAGGGCAGCGGGATCGGGCCCATCGCGCCCGCGGAGACCCCTGCCACCAGGAAGACGGGCATGGTGAACGCGGCGGCCAGCTCGGCGCGCGGGATGGCGGCCGTGTACGCGGCGCCGAGCAGCGACAGCACCGCCGACCCCGCCACCGTGATCGCGGCGAACCCCAGCGGGTCCTCCGGGAACGGCACGCCGGCCACCACCCGCACGGCCACCGTGCTCAGCGCGATCATGGCAACGGTCTGCGTGGCCGTGCTGGCGATCTGGCCGAGCAGGATCTGCCCGTCCGTCAGCCGGCTCGCCCGCAGGCGCTTGAGCACGAGCTGGTCGCGGCGGGTGGCCAGGGCGACGGCGACGTTCATGAACGCGGTGATCGCCAGCAGCACCGAGATCGTGCTCTGGAAGATCGCGGCGGCGGCCGAGGGACCGACCACGTTCCTCATGAGCAGCGGCATCCCCACGGCCAGCCCGACCGGGGTCAGCACGGAGGCGAACAGCATGGACCTGTCCCGCCAGAACAGGCGCGTGCCGAGGCGGTAGGTGGCGGTCAGGCTCATCGGGCGCTCTCCAGGAAGAGGTCTTCGAGGGTGGCGGCGCGGACCTCCAGGCCCGACAGGCGCAGGCCGCGCCCGGCCGCCCAGGTCAGCAGCGTCTGCGCGGCCACGTCGGGGTCGTCGGCGCGGCAGACGGCCGTCTCCCCCTCCATGGTGACCGGCAGCGGCAGATCGGCCGGGTCGACGTCCGCGGGCAGCCGGAACGCCACCCGCCCCGACCGGGCGGCCAGGGTCTCGGCCATGTCCCCGGACGCGACGATCTCGCCGGCGTCCAGGATGGCCATGGCCGTGGCCAGGCGCTGCGCCTCCTCCAGGTAGTGCGTGGTCAGCAGGATCGTGGTGCCCTGCCTGGCCAGGTCGCGGACGACGGTCCAGGTGTTCCTGCGGGCCTCGGGGTCCATGCCGGTGGTCGGCTCGTCGAGGAACAGCACGTCGGGGCGGCCCAGCAGGGCCAGCGCCAGGTCGAGCCGGCGCTTCTCGCCGCCGGACAGCTGGCGCACCTTGGTGCCCCGCCTGCCCGCCAGCCCGGCCAGCTCCAGCGCCTCGTCGCGGGGACGGGGCGCGGCGGTGAAGTCGCGCCAGGTGTCGACGGTCTGGGCCACCGTCAGGTCAGGGAAGAACCCGGCCTCCTGCAGCATGATCCCGGTGCGCTGCCTGACGGCCGCGCGGTCGGTGTACGGGTCGAGGCCGAGCACTCGAACGGTCCCGCCGTCGGCCCGCTGGAAGCCCGCCAGCACCTCGACCGTGGTGGTCTTGCCCGCGCCGTTCCTGCCGAGGAGCGCGAAGATCTGCCCCTGCGCAACCTCGAACGAGATGCCCTTCACCGCCTCGAACCCCTGGTGGCTCTTCCTGAGCCCGGTCACTTCGATCGCTGTCATGCGTACGAGTGTTTCCGGGGCGATCGCGCGGCGACAGTGAAGAATTCACGACTTACGCGAGAGCTTGAGCAGCGCGTCCGTGACGCCCTCGGGGTCGACGAGCTGGTGCAGGTGCTGGCCGGGCACGCGGACCACGGGCCAGCCCCGCCGCCCCGCCTCCTCGGCGACCTCCTCGTACGGCGGGCCGAACCACAGGCACGAGCACCTGACCTCGTCCCACCCGGCGGGCACGGGGATGGGCTGGGTGTAGTAGTCGAGCGGCAGCCGCGGCTGCTCCGCCGCCACCTTGATGCGCACGGCGGGGTCGGGCAGCATGGCCACCACATCCTCCTCGTCCCACCAGTCGGTCCAGCGCGGCAGCACGCCGTCGGGCCCGGCCAGGTCGTGCAGGAACGGCAGGAAGCTCTCCTCCGCGACCTTGATCAGCCCTTCGCGCGGCGGGATGTGCGCGTCGGCGAAGACGCACGCCACCACCCGCTCGCCCAGCCCCTCCTTGATCAGCGGCAGGAAGAAGCCGGCGTTGCTGTGCGCGGCCAGCACGACGGGCGTGTCAGGGGTGACCGCGCGCACCTCCTCGACCACCCGTGGCCAGTACGGCGCGCCGCCCGTCGCCACGCCGGTCAGGTCGGGCACCACGGCCGCGTGTCCTCGGCGTTCCAGCGACTCGGCCACGGGAGCCCAGGTCGAGGGCCCGACGGAAGGGCTGTGCACGAGTACGAAGGTCGTCTGCATAGGCCCACACTGTCAGACCACGAGGGTGTGCCGGGACACCGGGCGATCGGTGCCGTCGAAGAACGCCCAGGCCACGGCCAGGTTGTTCACCGCTCGCGAAAGCTCCTCCTCGGGGAACAGGAAGTGCAGGCGCATGCGGTCGGCGTGCCCGCCCAGCGGGTCGAACGATCTCCCCGGCGGCACCGCGACCCCGTGCCTGAGCGCCACCTGGGCGAAGGAGTCCACGTCGCCGTGCGGGATCCGTACCCAGATGGTCTGGCCGCCGAGCGCGGGCTCGAACTCCCACGACGGCAGCCGTTCGCGCAGTTCCGCGCACAGGTGGTCGTGGCGCCGGCGCAACGTGCGCACGCGCGCCGCCCGTACCTCCTCCAGACGGCGCAGCAGCGCGACGGCGGCCAGCTGGCTGAAGACCTCGCCCCCGAGGTCGAGCACGGCCCGCAGCCTGGCCAGCCGCGACACCAGCGGAGCCGGCGCGCGGATCCACCCGACCCGCAGCCCGCCCCAGACGAGCTTGCTCAGCGAGCCGACGGTGATGAGGTGCTCCCCCCGCTCGAACGACGCCAGCGGCGGCGGCGTCTCGCCCGTGAAGCAGAGCTCGGCGCACACCTCGTCGTCGATCAGCGGCACGTCGTGCTCGGCGGCCAGCGCGGCCAGCCGCCGGCGGGCCGGGGTGTCCATGACCGCGCCGTCCGGGTTGCGGCTGGTGGGGACGAAATAGGCCAGTGCGGGGCGTTCGCGCAGGTCCTCCGCCGTCCCGGGCCGGACGACGGCGGCGGCGTGCCGGAACACCTCCAGCGCCCCCGGGTACGTCGGCGCCTCGGTCAGCACGGTGTCGCCGGGGGCCACCAGCAGCCCGGTGAGCAGGGTGAGCGCCTGCTGGGCGCCCGTCGTCACCATGATCTCCTTGGCCGTCGTCGGCACGCCGCGGCCGGTGTAGTAGGCGGCCAGCGCGGCACGCAGGGCCGGGTTGCCCGCAGGCTGGTAGCCCAGGTCGCGGGTGCCGGCCAGCCGCGCGCCCGCCTCCTCGTACGCCTCGAACATCGCGGCCGGCATGTCGTCCGGCGCGGCGCACGTCAGGAGCTGCACGCCGTCCGGCGGGTGCAGGATGTGGAGCAGGAGCGGATTGGTCGGCACGCCGTCGGCGGCGCGCGTCGCGGGCAGGTCGAGCGCGGCCACCCGGGTGCCGCTGCCCTGGCGGCGCACCACGCGGCCCTCCTGCTGCAGCAGGTCGTACGCGGCGACCACGGTGCCCCGGCCCACCGCGAGCCGCTTGGCCAGCACCCGGTCCGGCGGGAGCGCCCGGTCCGGCGGCAGCACGCCGTCGTCGATGAGCGCCCGCAGCCGGGCCGCGAGCAGCAGGTAGAGCGGGCCGCGGCCCGACGCCCAGCGGCCCAGGAGATCGACGAGGTCGCCGTCGGCGAGATTGGCCCCATTCATGGACCAATTCTGCCGGATTGGCTCTGATGTCGGACCGTTTCGCGGGCGATCCTTGACGCATGACCGATTCTCATCCCTCTGAGCTCCGCCCCGAGACGCGCACCGTTCACGTGCCACAGCCCGTCATCGAGGGCAGCCGGCCGATCACCGTGCCGATCTACCAGACCTCCGGATTCGTCTTCGACGATCCCGCCGTGATGGCCGACGCCATGGGGCGGGCCGACGGGCCGTTCGTGTACGGGCGCTACACCAACCCCACCGTCCGCTCCCTGGAGGAGGCCGTCTCCGGGCTGGAGGGCGGGGTGGGGGCCGTCGCCACGGGCTCGGGCATGGGCGCGATCAACACCGTCCTGCTCGGCCTGCTCAAGCCCGGCGACCACCTCATCGCGCAGAAGTCCCTGTACGGCGGGACCGCCGCCATGATCAACGACCTGGTGGGCAGGTTCGGGATCACGGTGACGTACGTGCCCGAGAACGACCCCGCCGCCCTGCGCGCCGCCGTCCGCCCGGAGACCCGGCTCGTCTACCTGGAGACGATCAGCAACCCGATGACGCTGGTCGCCGACCTGCCGGGGATGTGCGCGGCGGCCCGCGAGCTGGGGATCGTGTCCGTGGTGGACAACACGTTCGCCACGGCCCTGCTCTGCCGGCCCATCGAGCACGGGGCGGACATCGTCGTACACTCCACCACCAAGTACCTGTCCGGGCATACCGACGTGGTGGGCGGGCTCGCCGTCTTCGCCTCCACCGAGCTCTACGAGAAGGTCTGGCACTTCGCGATCGAACTGGGCGCCTCCGCCGACCCCTTCGCCGCCTGGCTGTCGCTGCGGGGGCTGCAGACCCTCGCCCTGCGCATGGAACGCCACTGCTCCAACGCCCGCCTCCTCGCCACCCGCCTGGCCTCCCACCCCGCCGTCACCGCCGTGCACTGGCCGGGCCTGGCCACGCATCCCTCCCACGAGCTGGCCGGGAAGCTGCTGTCCGACTTCGGCGGGGTGCTCTCGTTCGACCTCGCCGGCGGGCGGGCGGCGGGGGAGAGGTTCATGAGCTCCGTACGCCTCATGCTCCTCGCCCCGTCGCTGGGCGGTGTGGAGACGCTCGTCATGCATCCGGCGACGACGTCCCACCGCTCGCTCAGCGCCGGGGAGCTGGCCAGGCACGGGATCGGCGAGGGCACCGTACGCATCGCCGTGGGCATCGAGCACCCCGAGGACCTATGGGCCGACGTGGCGCAGGCGCTGGCATAGTGGCCTGTGTGGATTACTCGGATGTGCTGGCGGCGGCCAGTCGTATCGACGGGCTCGTGCTGCGTACGCCGGTGCTGGAGGTCTCGCCCGGCGTCTTCTTCAAGCTGGAGCTGCTGCAGCATTCGGGGTCGTTCAAGGTCCGCGGGGCCTTCAACCGGATGCTGTCGGCGGGCGAGCTGCCGCCCAGCGGGGTGATCGCCGCCAGCGGCGGCAACCACGGGCTGGCCGTCGCCTATGCGGCGCGGGTCCTGGGGGTGCGGGCGGAGATCTTCGTGCCCGAGGTGACGAGCCCGGTGAAGGTCGCCGGGCTCGAGGCGCTGGGGGCCCACATCACGCAGACCGGGGCCATCTACTCGGAGGCCGCCGAGGCCGCCGCCAAGCGGGCCGCGGAGACGGGGGCGTTGGCGGTGCACGCGTACGACCAGGCTGAGGTGGTGGCGGGGCAGGGGACCACGGGGCTGGAGATCATCGAGCAGACGGGTGGCGTGGACACGGTGGTGGTCGCCGTCGGCGGGGGCGGCTTCGCCGCCGGCATCACCCTCGGCACCTCCGGCTCTGCTGTGACGTCCGGCTCTGGTGTGGCGCCCGGCTCCGCTCCGGCCCGTGGCTCTGCTGTGACGCCCGGCTCCGGGCCGCGGATCATCGCGGTCGAGCCCGAGCGGATCCCGACCCTCCACGAGGCGCTGCGCGCGGGACACCCGGTGCCCGTCGAGGTGAGCGGGGTGGCCGCCGACGCGCTGGGCGCCACCAAGATCGGCACCATCGCGTTCGAGGTCCTGTCCTCACCTCGGGTGGAGAGCGTGCTGGTGACCGACGAGGCGATCGTGGAGGCCCGGCGTACCCTCTGGGCCCGTCACCGGGTGGCGGCCGAGCCCGCGGGCGCGACGGCGTACGCGGCACTGCTGTCGGGCGCGTACACGCCGGCTCCGGGGGAGCGGGTGGCCGTGGTGCTGTGCGGCTCCAACACCGACCCCGGCACCCTCACCCCCTGACCACCTCCCCCACCTCATGCCCAGCGTCGGGACGTGGCACTGCCCCGTGCCCAGCGCCGAAGGCGGCGTCGCCTGATCCCCGGCGACGAACGCGGCGCCGCCCTGTGCCCAGCGGACGGGCGCGGCGTCGCCTCACGCCGTGCCCTTCGACGCCGGGTCTGAGCCCCGTCGCCTGACGCGTGTGCCCCGCAGCGCGGATCTGGACCCACGGCCCAGAATCCGCGCGCTCGGAACAGCAGCCCAGTAGCGGTGGCGACTCAGTGGTCATCCCGTCGCAGGCGGCCGTACCGCCGAGTAGGGGGCGTGTCGTCGGGCCGCCGTCAGTTGTACGTGTGCTCAGCAGCCGGGAAGGCGCCCGCAGTCACGTCGGCGGCGAAGGCGCGGACGGCGCGATCCATCTCGGTGGCCAGGTCCGCGTAGCGCTTGACGAACCGGGCGGGACGCGGCGTGAGCCCCATCAGGTCCTGCCACACCAGAACCTGCGCGTCCGTCCCCGCGCCTGCGCCGATGCCGATGGTGGGGATCGTCAGCGATGCCGTCACCCGCTCCGCCAGATCCGCCGGCACGCATT
This sequence comes from Nonomuraea sp. NPDC004186, assembly GCF_053603495.1. Taxonomy (NCBI): domain Bacteria; kingdom Bacillati; phylum Actinomycetota; class Actinomycetes; order Streptosporangiales; family Streptosporangiaceae; genus Nonomuraea; species Nonomuraea sp. NPDC004186. The sequence continues at coordinate 103,559 of NZ_JBSGFQ010000012.1, forward strand.
CGAGCACCACCGAGAACGCCCCCGCCCGTTCCAGGTCCTTGGCGTCCGCCATGAGCTCGTCGCCCGATTGGCCGCGCCCCTGAACGCGGTAGCCGCCCAGGACGTTCACCGACTGCGGGGTCAGCCCGAGGTGGGCCATGACCGGGACACCGGCCGAGACCAGCGCCTCCACCTGCGGGACGACCCGGCGGCCGCCCTCCAGCTTGACGGCGTGTGCCCCGGCCTCCTTCATGAAGCGCGCGGCCGACTCCAGCGCCTGCTGAGGTGAGGACTGGTACGACCCGAACGGCAGATCCGCGACCACCAGCGCCCGGGACGAGCCGCGTACCACGGCCGCCGTCAGGGGCAGGAGGTCGTCGACCGTGACGGGCAGCGTGGAGTCGTACCCGTAGACGACCATGGCCGCCGAGTCGCCCACCAGCAGAACGGGGATGCCCGCGTCGTCGAAGACCCTGGCCGTCATCGCGTCGTAGGCGGTGACCATGGGCCACCGCTCTCCGCGCTCCTTGGCGGCGGTGAGGTCGCGAACGGTGACCCGGCGCCCGGAGACGCCCCCGTACAGCGTGGTTGAAGAGGACATGTGTGAACCCTCCAGAAACGTCTCGAGGCGCCCCAGTGGCGTCCCCGGACTCTTCCGATGATGGCACGCGCTGTCACGTGCCGAAAAACCTGTGGCGAAACTGTCGGTGCCACTTGCGAGAATCAGCGCGGAGGTTGAAACGACATGGCTCTCGCCCCTTACCGACGACTGGTCAAGATCCCGGGCGTTCCCGCGTTGCTGCTGATGGGGCTGCTGGCGCGGGTTCCGTCCACGGCCATGGGGATGACGCTCACCCTGCACGTGGCCATGGCGCTCGACCTGGGCTACGGCAAGGCGGGGCTGGTCACCATGGCCAACACCATCGGCATGGCGATCGGCTCGCCGTTGTCGGGGAGGTTCGTCGACAAGCACGGGTTACGTCCTGTGGTCATGGTCACGACCGTGGCGCAGGCGGTGTTCTGGGCGTGTGCGTGGGCACTGCCGTTCCCGGCCCTGATCGGGACGGCGGCGGTGGCGGGGCTGCTGGCGTTGCCGGTGTTCAGCGTGACCAGGCAGTGCCTGGCCGCCATGGTGCCGGTCTCCCAGCGGCGCAGCGCGTTCGCGCTCGACTCCATGCTGGTCGAGCTGGCGTACATGGCCGGTCCCGCTCTCGCGGTGGCCGGGCTGACGACGCTGGACAGCAGGGTGACGATGACGATCATCGGAGTCGCCACGGCGGCGGCGGGCCTGGGCATGTTCATGCTCAATCCGCCCACCCGATCGCCCGACGAGCTCGAGGCGCAGTCGATCAAGGTGTCCAGGCGGCAGTGGCTGACGCCCGGGTTCGTGGCGTTGCTCGGGACGGCGGCGGCGGCCACGTTCGTGCTCACGGCCACGGAGCTGTCCCTGATCGCGACCATGAACAACGCCGGCCAGACCCAGTGGGTCGGCCTCGCCGTCGCCATCTGGTGCGTTTACTCCCTGATCGGCGGCTTCGTGTACGGCGGGCTGTCACGTGGCTTCTCACCCTTGGTGCTCATCGCCTCCATGGGCCTGCTCACGATCCCGGTCAGCCTGGTGAGCAGCTGGCAATGGCTGGTCGTGATGCTCCTCCCGGCAGGCCTCCTCTGCGCGCCGGCACTGTCGGCCACGGTCGACGTGCTCTCCCGGTGGGTGCCCGCAGCGGCGCGAGGCGAGGCGATGGGCTTCCACGGCACGGCCCTGCTGATCGGCGGAGCAAGCTCGGCCCCCATCGCGGGCGCCGTGATCGACGCAAGCGGGCCGACGTGGGCGTTCGTGCTCGCGGGCCTGGTGGGAGTGGCCATGGTGCTCGCCGCCGCCCCCTTCTGGCCCCGCCGCCCCGCCGACCCCCTCCCAACCTCCACCCAGACCCCGTCGGCCTCGCCCCTTTCGGCCCTCACCGAGCCCACTCCAGCACCAGCCAAGGCCCCTTGAGCCGGTGACCAGCAGGGCCCCGGCGATCGGCGGCTTCTTAAGCCGACGGCCGGTGGTCCTCCGACCGGGGCGTGGCGGCGCGGGGGACGGGCGATCGTCGGCGGCTCGCGCGGCGACCTGAGAACACGAAGGCCAGTTGCTTCACGCGCCCGCTGGCACCGAGTCGGGTACGCCATCGCGTCGGACGACAGCAGCCCGGGGCCGCGCGGTGGTGTGGGGGATGGGTGCGTGGTGATGCGGCCGTAGTGCTCCGGCGGTCACAGCCGGCGCCCGCGGGAGCACTACGGCCGCGGGCGCCGGCTGTCGCCGCAGCCGAGGTCTTGGGCGCGCTTCCTTGCCGGCGGCAGGAGCGAGGACAGCCGGAGATGGCCGGAGAGAGCGGGAGACAGCTGGGCGGGGATGATCCCGAAGCGGCGGCCGACCGCGGTCAGCACCTCGGCTCGCGAGCGTTGGCGAGAGTTAACCCAGGGTTTACGAAACGGGACCGTTGCGTATCGGAATAGCTTGCGATACGGTGTCGTTGCGAAACTCGTACGTATCGAAATTGGGGGGCTCTTCGTGAGAGACGTAGTAGTGGACCCGAACGCGGGCCATCCACGCCGATGGGGGATCCTCGGCGTGCTGGTGTTCAGCCTGCTGGCCGTCGTGCTGGACAACACCATCCTCAACGTGGCGATGAAGACCATCGCCGACAAGACGGTCGGCTTGGGGGCGACGCAGAGCGAGCTGGAATGGGCGATCAACTCCTACACGCTGGTGTTCGCCGGGTTGCTGTTCACGTTCGGGGTGATCGGCGACCGAACAGGGCGCAAGCGGATGTTGTTCATCGGCATGGCGCTGTTCGGCCTGGCCTCGCTCGCCAGCGCCTACTCGCAGGATCCGATGCAGTTGATCCTGGCGAGGGCGGCGATGGGCATCGGCGGGGCGGCGATCATGCCGGCCACCCTGGCGATCATCTCCAACGTCTTCCCGCCCGGTGAGCGGGGCAAGGCGATCGGCGTGTGGGCCGGTGGTGTGGGTCTCGCGGTGGCGATCGGGCCGATCACGGGTGGTCTGCTGATCCAGCACTTCTGGTGGGGCTCGGTCTTCCTGATCAACGTGCCGATCGTGATCATCGCCATGATCCTCATCGCGACCCTCGTACCGGAGTCGCGTGACCCGAAGCCGTCCAGGCTGGACCCGGTCGGTGTGCTGCTGTCGATCATCGGGTTGGTGGCCGTGGTGTACGGCATCATCCGCGGCGGCGGCCTCGGCACCGTCTTCAGCGCGGAGGTCCTGGTGCCGACGCTGTTCGGGCTGGTGGTGCTCGGTGCGTTCGTGTGGTGGGAGCGGCGCATCGACCACCCCATCTTCGACGTCCGCAACTTCGGCAACGTCCGCTTCAGCTCGGCCATCGGCATGATGGGCATCGTCTTCTTCGCGATGATGGGCGGGATGTTCTTCCTGACCTTCTACCTGCAGACCGTGCTGGGCTTCTCGCCGGTGCAGGCGGGGGCGCTGATGATCCCGTTCGCCGCCGCGCAGCTCATCTTCGCGCCGCTCAGCCAGCGGGTGAACGAGCGGTTCGGCGCCAAGCTGTCGGCCACCGTGAGCATGATCGTGGTGACGGCGGCCCTGGCCAGCTACGCGCTCATGGACCAGGACACGTCGATCGTGCTGATCGAGGTCATCTTCTTCGTCCAGGGCGCCGCGATGGCGAACATCATGCCGCCCGCGACCACCGCCATCATGGAGTCGCTGCCCAGGGAGAAGGCCGGCGTCGGCTCGGCCATGAGCAACACCGTCCGCCAGGTCGCCGGCGCGCTCGGCGTGGCCGTGCTCGGCTCGGTGCTGTCGTCCAACTACCGCGGCGAGATCACGCCCTCGCTGGCCGGCCTGCCCGCCGACGTCCAGCACACCGCGGGCGAGTCGATCGTGCAGACGATGGGCGTCGCCCAGGCGCTCGGTGAGAGGGGCCAGGCGCTGATCAAGCCCGCGTTCGCCGCGTTCGTCGACGGCATGCACGTGACGGCGCTGGTGTCGGCGGTGATCGCGCTGGTAGGCGTCGCGGTGGTGGCGAAGTGGATGCCGGGCAAGACGCGCCCGGTCTCGCAGGCGGAACAGAAAGAACCAGCTGTAGTGTGAGGCAGCGATGACGATCCAGGAATCAGGGACTGCCCGTCCGGCGGGGCGTCCGCGTAGCGAGAAGGCCGAGAAGGCGATCATCGAGGCCACCCTCGATCTGATCGGCGAGGGCATGGGCGTCTCCGATCTGTCCATCGAGGCCATCGCGTCGAGGGCGGGTGTCGGCAAGACGACGATCTATCGGCGCTGGTCCAACAAGGAGGACCTGGTCGTCGACGCCCTCGCCACGCTCAAGGCCCCGGTGCCGTCGCTCACCGGTACGTCGGTGCGTGACGACCTGATCTCCCTGCTCGACGCGATGCGCAGCGAGTCGGGTGTGGCCCGCAACCGCTGCGTGATGAAGATCGCCATGAGCGAGGCCGATCGGTATCCGCAGTTGATGGACCGGTTCATGAAGCGGGCCATCGAGCCCCGGAGGCAGGCGATGCGCGCGGTGATCGAGCGTGGCATCGCCAACGGCGAGCTCCGCGCCGACCTGGACGTCTCGATGGGCATGGCCGTTCTCACCGGCACCATGCTCTGGTTCACCAAGTGGGGTCCGGCCGGTGATCTCGACGTGGATCTCGCCGAACGCGTCGTGGACGTGGCGCTGGCGGGAATGGCCCCCTGACGGCAGACGGCGGCCACCTGCGCATGTCCCGGGCCTGTGCCGTGTCCTTCGGATGATGGCGCGAGTGCCGTTTTCGGAGGCATGGGACCTCGGGGTGATGACTCCCGGCGGGGGCGTGTTAGCGCCGCCCCCGCCGGGCTTTGCCTTATGTGGGTTTGTGGCAACGGGGGTCCGTAGGTGATCGTTCTGGCCTAGGCAGAACGTGAGCATTGTTCTAATCTCGCGGCCATGCCCCCCATGCGAAAAATCGCGCCAATCGTCGTGCTCACGTCAGGTCTGCTGTTATCCGGCGGCACCGCTTTCGCCCATGAGGAGCGTCCGGTGACGCTGCCTGATGGTACGGGGACGGTGCCGGTGCTGCGGCCCGGGGAGCCGGATCTGCTGGTGTGCAAGACGGATAAAGCCGACTTCGAGCGTCGAATCGCGAAATTTCCGGATGAGCTCAAAGCCCGCAACCTCGACCTTTTCGCGAAATGTCAGCAAAAAGGGGTTAGGCACCTCCAAGAAGCCGTCGACCAGGTCGACCGCCCCGGAATGACGATCGCCATTCTCCCCGGACTCTACCGCGAGGAACCCAGCCAGCCCGCCCCCACCGGCGCCTGCGCCCAGCTCCCCGCCCGATGGTCCACGTGGGGCTACCAGATCCTCTCCTTCGAACAGCAGCGTCAGTGCCCCCACAACCAGAACCTCGTCGCCATCCTCGGCAAGAGGGACCTGCAGATCGAGGGCACCGGAGCCGATCCGCTCGACGTCGTGATCGACGCGGAGTACCGCAAGCTCAACGCCGTCCGCGCCGACCGTACCAATGGCATCTACTTCCGGAACTTCACCGCCCAGCGCACCACGTTCAACTCCCTGTACGTGCTCGAAACCGACGGTTTCGTCATCGACCGCGTCCTCACCCGCTGGAACGACGAGTACGGCTTCCTCACCTTCGCCAGCGACCACGGCCTGTACACCGACTGCGAGGCGTACGGGAACGGCGACGGCGGCCTCTACCCGGGCAGCGCCTCCAACCTCAACGACGGCCGCGGCCACGACGTCCCCAGGTACGCCATCGAGATCCGCCGCTGCAGGAGCCACGACAACGCGCTCGGCTACTCGGGCACCGCGGGCGACTCGATGTGGGTGCACGACAACGAGTTCTACGACAACATGGTCGGCGCCACGATGGACAGCCTCTGGCCCTCGCACCCCGGGCTGCCGCAGAACCACGCCAAGTTCGAGAACAACAAGATCTACGACAACAACCGCGACTACTACCGCTACACCCGCGACGGCACCTGCGCCAAACCCCCGGCCGAACGCGGCTACGAGCGGGGCGTGGTGTGCTCGCAGGTGGGCGTGCCCGCGGGGACGGGCATCCTGGTCGCGGGCGGCAACTACAACGTCTTCAGGAACAACCGCGTCTGGGGCCATCGGCGGGCGGCCTTCCACCTGTTCGGGGTGCCCGCGTTCATCAGGGGCGAGAACGACCTGGCCAAGCAGGCCGACACCTCCGACTACAACCGCTACGAGGGCAACGTGTTCGGCGTGAGCCCGACGGGCGAGCGGCGGCCCAACGGGCTGGACGTGTGGTGGGACGGTCAGGGCACCGGCAACTGCTGGCAGGGGGACACGGGCGCGTCGTCGCCCGCCGTCCTGCCGGTCTGCGCCGCCACGGCGCCCGCGCTGTCTGGCGGCGCGAACCGCCTGCTGGCCGAGCCCGTGAAGCTGATCAAGCTGTACCTGTGCGCGGACTTCAGCGCCTCGCAGGCCCGCCTGCCGGCCGGCTGCGACTGGTTCGGCGCCTCGGGGCTCGGCAAGGTGGAGACGCAGCTCGCCCTCGGCGGCTCGGCGGTGCTCGGGCTACTGCTGGGGCTGTTCTGGTGGCGTTCGCGGCGCGGCGCGCGGCGGCACGGCGGCGACGGCCGGTCGGGGAACGGCGTGGCGCCCGCGGTGACGGCGATCGTCCGGCGCCGGCATCGGCTGGTCGTGGCCGGGAGCGTCGCCGGGGCCGCCGGGCTCGTGCTCGACGTGGTGGCGGCGGCCGTGGACAGCACGTCGCAGGCCGGGGCCGCGCTGCTGCTCATGGGGGCGTGGTGGCTCTGCCTGGGTGCGGCCCTGCGGGGCAGGCGGCCGGCGTTCGGCCTGCTCACGATCGTGGTGGGGCTGCTGGCCTGCGCCGACGCCTTCGACCGGCTGGTGTACCTGATCCCCGTCGTCCCGCTGGGGCCGGGGTGGATCCGAGGGCTGCTGACCGGGCTCTGGGTGCTCTGCGCGGTCGTGGTGCTGGCGCCGCGGCGCAGGGGCACCGCGCGGGAGACGCCCGCCGAGGCCGAGGTGAGCGCGTGAGCGGATCCGTCCGCATGGCCGGGTGCGTGCTGGCGGGCTGGCTTGTCACGGCGTGCGGGCCGCTGTCGGAGACCCACCACAATCCGGGCAACAGCCACGAGGTGGCCACGGCCGCGCCGAGCGGGCAGGCGGACGCCGTGATCACCGTCGCCCGCGGCCAGGTGAGCCCGCCGCCGGGCTGGCTGGAGGTGGCCAAGGGGCGGCAGGTCAGCATCACGGTGACCAGCGACGTCGCCGACGAGCTGCACGTTCACGGCTACGACATCGAGGCCGAGCTGCGGCCGGGGGTGCCCGCGACCGTGCGCTTCACGGCCGGCCTGACCGGGGTGTTCGAGGTGGAGACCCACAGGAGCAAGCTGGTCCTCACGCAACTGGCGGTCCGGTGACGGCGGGGATCCTCGCGCACGGGATCGGTACCCGCGGCGACCTGCCGATCCCGCTCTTCTACGCCTACGCGGGCGCCTTCGCGGCGCTCGTCGTCTCGTTCCTGGCGCTCGGGCTGCTCTGGGCCGACTCCCGCTTCCGCGGCGACCGGGCGGGCCTGGTGATCCCGTTGCGACTGCCGGACCGCCCGGCGCGCGTGCTGACCCTTGTCCTCGCCGTCTACACGATCGGCCGGCTCGTGGCGGGTCCCGCGGACGGGAACGCGGGGCCGTACCTGGTGTATGTGCTCTTCTGGGTGGGTCTGGTCCCGGCGTCGCTGCTGTTCGGCCCGGTGTGGCGGGCGCTGAGCCCGTTCCGGCTGCTGCCCGACCGGCCCCGGCGCCCGCTCCCGCGCGGGCTCGGCTACTGGCCCGCCGCCGCGGGCCTGCTCGCGTTCACCTGGACGGAGCTGGTCGCCCCCGAGCCCGCGGCCCCGCTCACGTTGCTGACCTTCTGCGCCCTGTACGCGTCCACCCAGCTCGCGGGCACCCTGGTCTACGGCCACGCCTGGCTGGAACGCGGCGACCCGTTCGAGGTGTACTCGACCCTCATCGGCCACCTGTCACCCCTCGGCAGAAAGGCGAACGGCGACCGCGTCCTGCGCAGCCCCTTCGACGGCCTCGACGCCATCCAGCCCGCCCCCGGCCTGGTCGCCACCGTCTGCGTCCTGCTCGGCGGCACCGCGTACGACGGCTTCTCCGGCACCCCCGCCTGGGTGAACGCCCTCCAGTCAGGCCCGCTCGGCCGCACCGGGCTCGGCACGCTCGGCCTGCTGGTCGCCGTCGCGGGGGTGGCCCTCCTGTACGCCGCCTGCCTCGGCGCGGCCGGACTGATCGGCCGCACCAGGGGGCTGACCGCCCGCTTCGCCCACTCGCTGGTGCCGATCGCCACCGGTTATCTCATCGCCCACTACTTCTCCCTCCTGGTCATCGAGGGCCGGCACGGCCTCCTCCTGGCGCTCGGCGTGGCCTCCCAGCCCGACCCGAACGCCGTCGAACCCGCCACGATCGCCGTCGTCCAGGTGCTGGCCATCGTGGTCGGCCACGTGGTGGGGGTGGTGGCCGCCCACGACCGCTCCGTCCGCCTCCTGCCGCCCGGCCGCGCGGTCGCGGGCCAGATCCCGCTGTTCGTCCTCATGGTCTGCTACACGATCGGCGGTCTGGCGCTGCTGCTGTGAGCGGAACGGGCCCGACTTCCGGCGGAGATCCGGGGTCTCGGGGTTCAGCCTCTGGTCGGTCGTCCGCCGAAGGGCCCTCTTCTAGCGTCGAAGGCATGATCGAGGTACGGGAGCTCACCAAGCGGTACGGCGGCGTCACCGCCGTACGCGATCTGTCCTTCACGGTACGGCCCGGCCAGGTGACCGGGTTCCTCGGCCCCAACGGCGCGGGCAAGTCCACCACCATGCGCGTCATCCTGGGGCTGCACCGGCCCAGCGCCGGGGCCGCGACCGTCAACGGCCGGCCCTACGCCGTACACCCCGACCCGCTCCGGCAGGTCGGCGCGCTGATGGAGGTCACGCCGGCGCCCGGGGGCCGCACGGCGTACCAGCACCTGCTGGCCCTGGCCCGCACGCACGGGATCGCGCCCGCCCGGGTGGTGGAAGTGCTCGAGCTGGCGGGGCTGTCCTCGGCGGCGGGGCGGCGGGTGGGCGGGTTCTCGCTGGGCATGCGGCGGCGGCTCGGGGTCGCGGCGGCGCTGCTCGGGGACCCGTCGGTGGTGATCATGGACGAGCCGGTCAACGGGCTCGACCCCGACGGGGTGCTGTGGGTGCGCACCCTGCTGCGGTCGCTGGCCGACGAGGGGCGCACCGTGCTGGTGTCCAGCCACCTGATGAGCGAGATGGCGCTGACGGCGCGGCAACTCGTGATCATCGGCCGGGGGCGGCTGCTGGCGGAGACCTCCGTGGCCGACCTGATCGAGCGGGCCGGGACGGACGCGGTGCTGGTCCGCTGCCCGCGCGCCGCGGAGTTGCTGCAGATCGTGGTGCTGGCGTACGAGACGGGGAATCGTCCGGCGCGGCTACGGCGGAGTGACCTGATCGGAGCACGCGTCTACGCCGTGACCGCGAGGAGCACCGCGGTGACGTTGTCGTGGCCTCCCGCGTCCAGCGCCCGCCCGACCAGCGCCCGCGCGTCCACTAGCAGCTCGCCTTGGGGACGCAGGGAGTCCAGGTCGGGCAGGTGCCGCCACAGGCCGTCGGTGCACAGCAGCAGGCGGCCCGGCCCCGGGGGACGGTAGCTGCGGATACGCGGGTCGGGGTCGCCGGCGTCGGCGCCCAGCCAGGCGGAGAGCGCTTCGTGCGCGCCCGTGTCGTCCTCGGTCAGCGCCATCCCGGCACCCTCGTCCGGCAGCCAGTACGCGCGGCTGTCGCCGATCCAGCAGGCCCAGATCCCGCCCTGGCCGGCGATGCCCGCGACGTACGTGCAGGCGGGCGCGGCGTGCGCCGACTCGGCCAGGGCGGCGACCGCCCGGCCCGCGCGGGTCGCGGCGTCGGCGAGCGCGGTTTCCGGCAGCGCGCCCGTCCGCAGTCGCGCCGCCAGGGTGGACGCGCCCGTGTCGGCCGCGATGCGGGCGGCGCGCTCGGAGCGGGGCGACATGGACACGCCATCGCACACCACACCGATCGTCCACGCGCCGTCCCCGGCCAGCGCCATCGCGTCGGCGTTGACGCCGCGCCGCAGCCCGCGGTCGCTGACCCCCGCCCCGCCGCCGGTCGTGATCTCCAGGTGTGAGCGGAAGGCCGGTTGGGCCTGGCCGCAGTCCCAGCAGTGGCCGTCCGGGGTCACGGTGCCTCCGCCACAGAGGGCGCAGTGTGTCGTCATCTCCCCTCAATCGTGGCAGAGCGCGGCGATCCGGGCGCGGTAGCTTGGGCGCACCGGGAGGGGGACAGGCGATGGCGGGCGAGGCGGCGGCGGCGGGTGAGGCGGCGGTGGGCGAGGCGACGGCGGCGGAGTTGCTGGCCGCGGCGCGGGGTGGGGACGACCTGGCGTTCGGGCGGCTGGTCGGGCCGCTGCGGGACGAGCTGCGGGCCCACTGCTACCGGATGCTGGGGTCCGTCCACGACGCCGAGGACGCCGTGCAGGACACGCTGGACCGGGCGTGGCGGAACCTGGCGCGGTTCGAGGACCGCGGGTCGATCAGACCGTGGTTGTACAGGATCGCGACGAACAGGGCGCTGACGATCATCGAAAGCCGGGGCCGCCGAGAGCTCCCCGCCGACCTCGACCCGGCCGGTGGCGAGGTGGCGTGGCTGGAGCCGTACCCGGACAGTCTGATGGCCTGGACGGCGGGACTCGGGCCCGAGGCGCGGGCGGTGGCCAGGGAGAGCGTGGAGCTGGCGTTCGTGGCGGCGCTGCAGCACCTGTCGGCCGTGCAGCGGGCCGTGCTGCTGCTGCGCGACGTCCTCGGGTACGCCGCCCGCGAGGTCGCCGACCTGCTGGACACCACGGTCGCGGCGGTCAACAGCGCTCTCCAACGGGCCAGGAAGAACCTCGCCGAGCTGCTTCCCCCGAGCACCCAGCGGCAGACCCTCGGCGAGCTGGGCGAGGCGGGGAGCCGGGAGCTGGCCCGCAGGTACGCGGCCGCCTGGGAGGCCGGGGACGTGGACGCCATCGTGGCCATGCTGGCCGAGGACGCGAAGTACTCGATGCCGCCGCTGGCGGCCTGGTTCGAGGGGCGCGACGGCATCCGCGGGTTCCTGCTCGGCGGGCCGCTCAAGGAGCGCTGGCGGATGCTGCCCGCGCGGGCCAACGGGCAGCTGGCGTTCGGCACGTACATGTGGGACGAGAGGCGGGCGGCCTACCTCCCGGCCGGGCTGGACCTGCTGGTGGTGCGGGGCGGTCAGGTGGCGGAGGTGGTGTCGTTCCTGGAGGCCGATTTCGCCGGTTTCGGTCTTCCCGAGGAAGTGCGATGAGTTTCGGGATCCGCCCGGGTTGTACGTCCGGAACGAAGGTATCGACCCGGAAGGACCCCACCCATGTCCACGAACGAAGACCAGATCCGCGACCTCGTCCTGCGCTGGGCCGAGGCGGTGCACCGCGGCGACCTGGAGACGGTCCTCGCGGACCACGCGGCGGACATCGTGATGTTCGACGTGCCGGAGGACGTTCGCGGCATCGAGGCGTACGAGAAGGCCTGGCCGCCGTTCTTCGAGTGGCAGGCGCAAGGGGCGGCGTTCGAGATCGAGTCGCTGGACGTCGTCGCCGGTGACGGCGTCGCCTTCGCGTACGCGCTGCTGCGGTGCGGCATGCCCGCCGACGACCGGCGGCTGCGGCTGACGCTCGGCCTGCGCGAGGAGGGCAGCCGGTGGGTCGTCGCGCACGAGCACCACTCGTTCCCGATCGCCGACGACGGGGCGGCCGTGCGGGAGGTGCGCGGGGTGCACGAGCGGTGGTACGCGGGCACCGCGGCCAAGGACCTGGACGGCATGATGGCCGCCATCGCCGACGACGTCGTGTCGTACGAGCACGACGTGCCGCTCGAGTACGTGGGCGTCGAAGCGGTGCGGGAGGTCTGCGCGCGCGGCCTCGACGAGGGCCCCGACGTCCGCTTCGACATGCCGGAGCTGAGGGTCATGGCCCGGGAGGACCTCGCGGTCGCGTGGGGGCTGAACCGGGTGCGCGTCGGCGGGGGCGGTGAGACGTGGTCGCGGGGGACGCGGGTGTTCGAGCGGCGTGACGGCTCCTGGGTGATGATCCACCAGCACGTCTCCTACCCGTACGACCCGGCCACGGGCGAGGCGCGAACCGACCTGCGCCCCGGCCCTGCCCGGCACTAGGCGGGCGGCAGGACGGTGGCGAGCATGGTGTCGAGGGCACGCTGGGACGTCTGCAGCCGCTCGATCGTCCCGGCGATGCGCTCGCGCTCTTTCCGCAGGTTGTTCACCATGCCCGGGCACGCCGTCGGCACCATCGCGTCGCCGTCGTCGTGGACGCAGGGGAGCAGGAGGGCGATGACGGTCGTCGGGAGTCCGGCGGCGAGCATCGTACGGATGTGGCGCACCGACGCCACGTCCGGCTCGCCGTACTCGCGGTAGCCGTTGGGCAGCCGTACCGGCCGCAGCAGCCCCTGCTCCTCGTAGTAGCGCAGCAGCCGCCTGCTCACCCCGGTGCGGCGGGCCAGCTCTCCGATCTTCATATGCTCCTTGACCTTCACATCGATGTGACGCCTTAGCTTCCGATCACAACAACGGAAAGGAGCCGATGATGCCTGGAGTTGTGATCATCGGAGCGGGGCCGGGGATCGGCCGGTCCGTCGCCCGCCGGTTCGCGCGGGAGGGGCTGCCGGTCGTGCTCGTCTCGCGTACCGGCACGACGCTCGACCTGGACGGGGTGCTCACGTACAAGGCCGACAGCGCCGACGAGGACCAGCTGAGGGCGGCCCTCGACGCGGCCGCCGCCGAGCTGGGCACGCCGGACGCCGTGGTCTACAACGCCGCGATCATCCGGCCGGACGCGCCGGGCGAGGCGAGCGTGCGGGCCCAGCTGGACGCCTGGGCCGTGAACGTGGTGGGGGCGCTCGTCGCGGCCGCGCACGTGGCGCCCGCGATGGCCCGGCGCGGCAGCGGGTCGTTCCTCATCACCGGGGGGATGCCCGAGCCCAAGGCCCGGTACGTCAGCCTCTCGCTCGGCAAGGCGGGCGTGCGGACGCTGGCGGCGCTGCTCGATCAGGAGTACGGGCCCTCGGGGGTGCACGTGGCCAGCGTCACCGTGGCCGGACCGGTCGCGCCCGGCACGGCCTTCGACCCCGACGACATCGCCGAGCACTACTGGCGCCTGCACAGCCAGCCTCGGGAACGGTGGGAACGGGAAGTCCTCCACGACGGCACGGCATCACGTCCGTGAGGCTGTCGAGCCGCAGGAGCCGGCGACGGCACGGCATCAGGCTGCCGAGCTGCGGGGTGTGAGTTTCCAGAGCAGGGCATCACGTCGGTGAGGCGGTCGAGTCGCGGGGTGTGAGTTTCCAGAGCCGGCCGATCGCGTCGAGCCCGAGCCGTCCGGCCACCCGCTGGGAGGAGTGGTTGTCGGCACTGGTGCTGTAGAACAGGCGGATGCCCGGCAGCAGGCCGGCCCACGCGGCAGTGGTCGCCGCCGCGTACCCGCGGCCCCGGAAGGCGGGCGAGGTCCAGGTGCCCGCCTCGGCCCCCTCGGGGGTCAGCCGGGCGCTGTGGCAGATCGCGGCCACCTGTCCGTCCTCGACGATCATCGCCCAGGGCGCGCCCGCGCCGCCGGCGAGGAGCTCGTCCCACTCCGCGGGCTCCCATTCCGCGGGGCGCAGCGGTCTCAGGCGTGCGGCGTGCGACGGGTCGTCCGACCTGATGACCTCGGCGGGCGCCTCGAACCTGAGCGGCGGCCGTACCAGATAGCACGGCCCTCCGGACACCGCCCGCCCGCCGCCCAGCAGGGCGTCACACCGCGCCAGGACGTCAGGCGGGTGGCCGGGGGACGACGGGACGCCTTGGGAGACGAGGTCGAGAAGCTGCGTGGCGACCGGGTCGGGCACGTCGGCGCGGACCGCGGCGGTCATGCCGTCGGCCGCCACGCCGATCACCAGCTCCTCAGGCCCCGGCAGGCGGCCTCGGTCGTCGAGGTGCCAGATGACGCCGAGTTCGACGCGGAGCAGGTCGACGCTCATGAGTCCACCAGTGTGAACGCGGCGCTGGCCGCCACCCGGCCGTTGACGATCACGTCGAGCTCCCGGGTGCCCGGCGGCTCGTCGCGGGTGGTGACCGGGCGGAAGGAATGGCTCTTGCGCACGGTGAACGTCGTGCCCGGCCCCTCCGCCTCCCGCCGGCCCAGGTGGAACACCCGGCGCGAGCCCGCCCGCCGGATCGCGTACTTGAGCAGCACAGGACCCGGCGCGCCCGCCGTGACCGTGACGGCGAAGGCCAGCCTCCCGCCGACGGCCACCGTGTCGGAATCGAGGGCCAGCAGGTCGACCCCGCCGCTGCCCGGGGTGGCGCCCATCAGCGCCAGCGCCTCGGGATGGCCGGAGCGCAGCAGCCCGCGTACGGCGTGCCGCAGCACCTTCTCCACGTGCGAGCCGCCGTCGGAACGCCACCGGGCCAGCAGCTCCAGCGCCACCTCCGGATGGTCCTTGGCCAGATCGTTGACGTGGTTGGCGACCGAGCGGCGGACGTATTCGCTCGGGTCGTCGCGCAGCCGGTCGAGCAGGGGCAGGGTCGGCCCCGGCGCCATCAGCCAGCGCACCCGGGCGCCCCACGGCAGCCGCGGGCGCGACCCCTCGGAGGCCAGGCGGCGCAGATGTTCGTCGGGGGACTCCGCCCAGCCGTACATGATCTTGAGCGCGTCGTCGCGGTAACGCTCCAGGTAGGGCCGTACGGCGAACTCGCCCGTCGCGTACGGCGTGAGCACGGCCAGCGTGCCCATCCCTGCCTCCAGGTGATCGAGCCCCTGGACGGCCGTGTGATCGGTGGCCGGCCAGCCACTCCACATGTCCAGCGCGACCCGCGAGGCGCACTCGCGCACGACCTCGGCGGCCTGCGGGTAGGGCAGCGGCAGCGCGTCGTGCAGGGCCGCGGCGACATGCCGGACGCGGTCCTTGAGCTCGAATCCGTCCAGCCTTGTCAGGGCGCGCGCGGTGAAAGCGGCCCGTGGGAACGGCGACCAGGCGGCGGCCAGCCCGTCGGCCAGCACGGATATGGACCCGGCGTTGATCATGTCCTTGAGCGGTTGAGGCACGCGCCCACTGTGCCAGCCGCCACCGACAATCCGTCAGCTTTGCCGGAAGACAGTGCCTCAGCCTTTGCGGGAGGCAATCCCCCAGCCCAGCAGGGACAGTCCTCAGCCCTGCCGGGACAGCTCTCAGTCCTGCTGGGACAACCCGAGGAAGTAGGGCCGCATCGAGGGATAGTAGTCGTCGAAGTCCGGCGTGGGGGAGCCGTCGCGGGAGGCCACGAGCATGTCGAGGTAGTACTCCCAGCCGGGGCCGACCTCGCCGATCGCGTCCTCGGTGTCGAGATGGTGGACGAACCGCAGCTCCGTCGTGCCGTCGCGCTCCTCCAGCAGCAGCTCGACCCGCCAGGCCCCGAACTCGTCCAGCGCGGACAGGGCCAGCCGCCTCGGCGGTTCGCATGCCTCGATGCGCATTTCGGACCAGGGGGCCTGCTCCTCGTACACCAGCCGCACCTTGATCGTCTGGCCGGGCGCGCCGTGACCCTCCCACGGGCCGAACCAGCGGGCGGTGCGGTCGGGTTCGGTGATGCTGGCCCACACGTCCTCGGCGGGCGCGCGGAACGTCCGGCTGAGAACAAGGTCGCTCCCCTCGCTCGTCCCGAACAACCGGCCGGTGGGGATGCGGTTCATGCTGATTCTTCCTCTCTGCTGCTCTTGCTCCCGGTGGTCGGGCGGCGCTCGCGGCGGGTCCGGTAGACCTCGGTCTCCAGCGCGTCCAGGCGGTGCTCCCACCCGGAGGGCCGGCCGAACTGGGCGAGCCAGGTGATGAGCTCGTCGAACTGCTCGGGTTCGAGCGCGTAGAAGCGCTGCCTGCCGATCAGCTCCGCGCGAACCAGCCCGCTCTCCCTGAGCACCCGCAGGTGCCTGCTCACGGCGGGCCGGCTGATGGCGAACCGCTCGGCGACGTCCCCAGCGGACAGTCGCCCGTCCCTGAGCATCTCCAAAATCTGCCGCCGCACCGGGTCCGCGATCGCCCCTGCCACCTCGTCCACGATGAAAGCGTAACCTACTGGTTACGCGTTCGCCAAGCTCGTCTTCCTGGACGGCGCCCGCTCGCGAGCGTGGAACGCGACCCAGCACACCGCCAGCGCCAGCCCGAACACCGGCACCCAGCCCAGCCGGGCCAGCACCCACTCCGGCCCGTCGGGCACCGTGTGCAGGCCGGGGAGGGCTTCGCCCGCGAGCAGCCCGAGCGCGGTGACCAGGATCATCGCGCTCTGGTGCCACAGGAAGATCGTCATCGCGGACAGGTTCACCAGTGCCACCGCCGCCCACACGACCGGCCGCCGCAGCGCCCGGCGCAGCGGGCCGAGCAGGAGCAGGGCCGCCCCGCACTGGGCCAGACCGAAGGAGACGGCCGCGAGCGTGGGCGGGTCGAGGTTGGAGACGGCGGCGCCGGGCACCCCGACCATGGCCGCCGGATACCCCGCCCCGACCACCAGCCCCACCGCTCCCACCGCCCCGCCGACCGACAACACCCACCCGGCGGTACGACTCCGCAGCGCTCCGCGTGCCCAGGCCGCCCCCAGGCAGTACGGCACCAGCCACCCGGCCACGACGTTCACGGAGCCGAGCGACTCGCTCAGTCCGTGGGACGCCGGCCACCCGGCGAGCACGCTGACGGCGTCGGCCCACGAGGACCCGCCCACGCCGTACCGGACCAGATCGATCATCGCGACGGTCACCAGCGGCCACATCGGGTGTAACCGGGCCACCAGGGGAGTCGCCGTCGTCAGCACCGCGAACACCACCAGGAACCACATCGGCGACAGCACCAGCTTGACCAGCCTGGTCACGGTCACGGTGTCGGCTCCTGCGGCCAGCATCCCGGCCACCGTCACGCTCCAGACCGCCAGCACGACGCCGACCGGCCGGAACAGCCGCGCCAGCCGGGCGCCCAGCCACTGCCGGTACGTCCCGGCCGCCGCGCCCCGGCTCCTCGCCGCCGCGTACCCGCCCACGAGGAAGAACACCGCCAGCGTCTGGAACAGCCAGGTCGCGGGGGCCAGCTGCGGCATGTACCGCAGCGGGCTGGCCACCCGTATCGCGCCGCTGTCGGGCACCAGCGCCGTCACCAGCCAGTGCCCGAGCACGACACCACCGATGGCCACCGCCCGGAGAGCGTCGATGGCGCGGTCACGATCGGGCGGGGTGTCACGCTCGACCCGCCGCACGAGGTCACGCAACGGCGCGAGTACGCGGCGCCGCCCGGTCGCGGCGGCGCGGCCGAACCGCGATGCGAGGTTGCGCACCGGCTCGCCAGCGCAACGCTGCTCGGGCGAGCCGCCGTGGACAGCCCGCCGCCCGAGGTCACGAGAGGGCGCGAGGGCCCGGCGCCGCCCGGGCCGGACGACAGTCGCGTCCGTGTTAGCGGGGTCACGCATGACGGCCCACCTCGCGGACGGCCTGGCCGGTGACGATCCTGGCGATGTTCTCCAATGCCGGCGAACCGGACCTGAGATAGTCGCTGTGCCCACCGCCGCCCGCCGCGAAGACATGGGCACCGAACCTCGGGGACACCGGATCGGTGCCGAACCCGGCAGTGAGGAAGGGCAGACGGAGCCGTACGTTCGGGATGCGCGCGACCCAGTCCCCGCCGCCCCGGCCGGCCCAGACGGTGGCCCTCGTCCGCAGGGCGGCGACGTCGGGCGCGATCACGCCGGGGCTCCCGTACAGGACGATGTTGCCGACATCCAGCCCGGGCGCGGCCCGCGCGCACACCACGGAACCGTACGAGTGACACAGCAGCGAGATCGCGGCGGCAGGCTTGGCGGCGGCGAGCTCCCGTACGAACGCCCGCAGCCCTGGGACGGCCCCATCGGCCCAGCCGGCCGACATCGCGGCCAGACTGACGGTGCTCGGGGTCCGGTACCCGAGCCATGCGATGACGGCGGCCCGCTCCCCGAGCGCCTCCCGCAGCCGCATGGCTCCGCCGCGAAGGAGTCCGTACTTGTCGAGATTGGTGTCGGAGCCGGGCACCAGGACGGCGATCCTGCCGGCCGTTGCCAGATCGCCAAATACCTCGACGGCCCGGCCGCCATCACGCCCGTCGAAGGCCAGGAACCGGCGGGACGCATCCGCCATGTCCCGCAACATCGCAGCCCGCCACAGATGCCCGTACCGGACCGCCATCCGCTCAGCCGCCCGGATGTCCTCCCTGCTCGCGGCATACCGCCGCGCAAGGGCAGCGGGAGCGGCGCTCCGGAGCGGCCCGAGATGATCGGGTACGGGCGCCGCCACGGCCCCCGGCCACGCCGCCCCCGAAACCGGCACGCCCACGGCGACGGCGACAAACGCACCAACCAGAAAACGCCACCGACTCCGTCCCCGAAGCGCTCCCCACTCCCTAGCCCTCAGCCACCTCCTCCCACACCCCCACGCAATCCGGGCGCACCACGCCGCCGGCTTCGCGTTGAACGGTGTTTGCCCGTCCGACCAGCTTGTCGGCCTCGCGCACCACGCTGCTCGCCACGTGTTCGGCGGCGCCGTCCTCGCCAACCGGGCGTACCACGCTGCTGGCTTCGCGCTGGTCGGTGTTTGCCTGGCCGACCAGCTTGTCGGCCTCGCGTTCCACGCTGCTCGCCTCGCGTTCGGCGGTGGCATCCCTCTCGGCCAGGTGCGCCACGTCGCTGGCTTCGCGTTGGACGGTGTCTGCCTGACCGACCAGCCCGTCGGCCTCGAGCACCACCACGTCCGCCTGGCTGACCACCGTGGCGGCTTTGCTTGTGTCGCCCGGCCGGCTCGGGTCGCCGTCCCGCGACGTGGGACTTCTTCATTGACTTCGATCACCCAGGCGACGCTGCCGCACCCGACATCCCCGCCACATCGAACCCACGACCGCATTCCAACGACCCAGGGTGGACCCAAGATGTACGACCGTGGTCCGATGCCCCGCCCAACATCACGCAGCTACCATCGGCCCATGCAGGTCACCCCACCCCTCCCGCTCCTGAGGCGGGTGCCGTCCGGCCTCTGGACGGCACTGGCCTGGTGTGCGGGCCTGGCGCTCACGTTCCTGATGCGCGTCAGGCTGCCAGGGGAGGCGGAGCCCACCTACAGCCCCGGTGCGTTGCTCTACCGCTGGGACGGCCTGTCGTTCCTGATCGTGGCCACCGCGCTGGTCGTGGCGGGCAGCATCCTGCTGGACCGCCGCCCACTCCCGGCCCTGACCCTGCTGCTGGCCGCCTCCGCCGTGGCGTGCATGCCCCTGGGCGTAGCAGAGATCCCTTCGGCCCAGTTCCTGGCAGTCGACGCCGCCCTTTATTTCATCGCGGCCACCGCCCCACGCCGTACGAGCATCACCGCCATCATCATGGCGCTCATCACGCTGGCGGGCTATCTAGGGACGCGGCTGCTCTTCGGCTGGGTCGTCGGGACCTCGGCGGAGCTCGCCGTGGCCATGACGGCCGTCATCGCCTGGCTGGTCGGCCGCTCGGTGCACCAGGCCCATGACCACGCCGAGAGCCTGCGGATCCAGGCCACCGCCCAAGCCATCACCAGCGAACGCCTCCGGATCGCCCGCGAGCTCCACGACATGGTCGCGCACAGCATCGGCATCATCGCCCTGCAAGCGGGTGCCGCCCGGCGAGTGATCGACACTCAGCCCGTACGCGCCCGCGAAGCGCTGGGCGAGATCGAGACGGTCGGCCGCGAGACACTGTCCGGCCTACGCCGGATGCTGGGCGCCCTCCGCCACCCCGAGCCACCCCACCCACGAGAAACGACACCCACCACTCACCCTAATCCAGCCCAGCCATCGCAAAGCGAGTCCTCCGCCCGCTCCGCACCGGTCGACCAGCAACCCGGCACGCTTCCCATTCCAGCCCAGCCATCGCAGAGCGAGCTGTCCGGCCACTCCATGCCGGTCAACCAGCAACCTGGCGCGCTGCCCGATCGGCCCGCACCGACCGAGCAGCGACCGGACGCGTCGTCCAACCGCTCCGCGCCGGTAGAAGCAGGCCCCGCACCTTCGACAGCGCCGCTCGGCTCGGGCCTTGCGCCGCTCGACTCGGGCCTTGCCCCGGCTGGGCTGGCTGACCTGGAGCGGCTTGCCGCGACGACGACGGCCGCCGGTGTTCAGGTCCAGGTGCGCTGGCGGGGTGTACGGCGTTCGCTCCCTCCGGAGATCGACATGTCCGCCTACCGCATCGTCCAGGAGGCCGTCACCAACGTCACCCGCCACGCGGAGCACCCCTCGTGCCAGGTGACCATCGACTTCGGTGATGAGGAGCTGGCCATCGAGGTCATCGACCCCGCACCCAGCCCCCACCCCAGCCTTCCCCCGAACCCTAGTCTGGCTCTTTCCTCGGGCACCATCCCGGCCCTTCCCTCGGGTCCCAGTCTGGTTCTTTCCTCGGACCGTAGTCCGGCTCCTTCCTCGGACTCCGGTTCGGATCTTTCCGCGGGCTCGAGTTCAGGTCTTTCTTCGGGCCGCAGTCTGGCCTTGGCCTCGGACTCTGGTGCGGGCGTTTCCTTGGGCCGTAGTCCGGGTCCTTCCTTGGACCCCGGTTCGGGTTCTTCCCCGGACCCCAGCCGGGGCGTTGCCGCAGCTCCTGCTCTCGATCTCAACCCCGCCGTCGACCCCACTTCCCCCTTCGGTTCCAGTTCCGACGCCAGCCTCAGTCGGGGCTCCGGGCCTGGGTTCGGTGCTGTCACTGCCCATAGCTCCGGCTCTGGTGCTGGGCGTGGTTTTGGGTTTGGGGGTGGCCGAGGGCCAGGTCGGGGGCGTAAAGCGGGGGTTGGGTATGGTCTGGTCGGGATGCGTGAACGAGTGGCTCTGTTGCATGGCGTCTTATCTGCCGGGCCACGTCAGGAAGGCGGGTTTCGGGTGGTGGCACGCTTGCCCGCACCGGCGCGGGTGCGATGAACGTCCGTGTCCTGCTGGCCGACGACCAGCCGCTCATTCGGACCGCCCTGCAGATGGTCATCACCGACGCGCCGGATCTCGAGCTCGTCGGCGAGGCGGGAACGGGCACGGAGGCGGTTCGCCAGACCGAGGAACTGCGGCCCGATGTCGTGGTGATGGACATCCGCATGCCTGGCATGGACGGCATCGAGGCCACCCGTTTGATCACGGCCGGCCCCACCGATGCCCGCGTCATCGTCCTGACGACGTTCGACGAGGACGATTACGTGTACGGGGCGTTGCGGTCCGGGGCGTCGGGGTTTCTCGTCAAGGACATGGCGCTTGATGACATTCTTGCGGCGATTCGCGTGGTCGCTGCGGGAGATGCCCTGATCGCGCCTAGTGTCACCCGTCGGCTGATCGAGGAGTTCGCTGCTCGCCCTCAGCCCGGTCCTCGCCATCGATCCCTCGACGGCATCACCGATCGGGAACGCGAGGTGCTGACCCTCATCGCCCGTGGGCTGTCCAACACGGAGATCGCCACCGACCTGGTTCTGAGCGTTGCCACGATCAAGGCGTACGTGACGAGGCTGCTGACCAAGCTGCACGCCCGTGATCGCGTTCAGCTCGTCATCATCGCCTACGAGGCGGGCCTGGTGTCAGCGTCCCGCGACGGATAGGTCGCTTTGCGACGACGAGCCCCTCGCCGGGTGACGTAGTTTCCGGCAGGCGTCTGGCGAGAGGCTTTCCCTCGCGTGGGGGAGGTCTGTCGGAGGGGGTCGGTTGGATCTGCCGGGAGAGGTCCGCTGGAGGGGGTCGTCGGGGGTGGTCGGCCCAGAGGGGCGCTGGAGGGTGGTCGGCCGAGAGGGGCGCTGGAGGGTGGTCGGGCTGGGGGCTGCTGGAGCGATGGGCAGGGGCATCGGACTGTTAAGGCCGGACCGGACACTTGCGGGCGGGAGGGACTCCGGGCGGGAGGAACCCCGGACCCCGCATCCCCGGACCCCGCATCCCCGGACGCCGGAGGACGGGCCACGGGCTGCGGGCCACGGGCTGCGGGCCACGGGCCCAGGACCGCGGAGCACGGGCCCGGACCCCCAGACCCCCGGACCACGGGCCACGGTCCACGGTCCACGGGTCCACGGGTCCACGGGTCCACGGGTCCCGGACCATGGATCCCCGGGACGACGGACCGCAGACCGCGGACCCTGGGTCCCGGACCCCGGGTTTCAGGACCGCGGAGCACGGAGCACGGGTCCCGGATCGCGGGTTGCGGAGCACGGAGCACGGACCGCGGAGGACGGACCGCGGAGGACGGACCGCGGAGGACGGGTCCCGGGCCGCGGACCTCGGGCACGAGCCGTGTCGTCCGGGTGCGGCGTGAGCGAGGGGGACCAGAATACTTGACACCGTTCGGAGTGTTCGGTGAGCGATGTGCGACTCAGGCTCAGCCCTCAGGACGGTAGGCCGAGTGCGCCTTCCAGGTGGGCCTTGCGGAAGGTTGTGCCGTCCAGTTGGGCGCCGGTGAAGTCGGCCTGGCGGAGGTCGGCGCCGGTGAAGTCGGCTGTCCGGAGGTCGGCGCCGGTGAAGCGGGCTTGAGCAAGGGCGGCGTTCTTGAAGTGGGCCGTACGGAGGTCGGCGTTGGTGAAGCGGGCCTGGGACAGGGTGGCGTCCGTGAAGTCGATGCCGCGCAGGTCCGTGCCCGACAGGTCGGTGGTGCGGAGGGTGACGCCGTCGGCGGCCACGGGGCCGGTGGAGACGGGGCCGCGGTCGGACTTGCGGTCGCGGCGGCCGAGCACGGTCAGGGCGGCCTCGACGGTCAGGTGGGGGCGGGGGGTCGCCTGGCCGCGGGCCCGGTCCTGCAGGTACGCGGCGATGCTCAGGGTCACCTTCCAGGCGAAGGGCGGCGCCTCGTGGGAGATGTCCTCCAGCTCGTAGAGGCCCTGGACCCGGGCGCTGGAGTCGCTGGACCTGAGGTCCTTCAGCGCCTGGTCGTAGCGCGCCTGAAACTGCTTCTGGGTCTCGAGCGAGACGGTCTGGGAGCTGAAGTAGAACGTGCCGACCAGGCCGGCCAGGGAGAGCGCGGCGGTGACGAGGGAGCCGACCTGCATGAGCATCGTCCGGGTGGCGGTCACCGCCTCGGCCCGCTGGTCCGGCGCAAGCGCTTTGACGTCCGCGGTCATCCGGCGGGTGACGGGGCCGAGCAGCGCCCCGACGGCCACGGCCGAGCCGGCGACCACCACCCCGAGCACGATCATCAGAAATGTCATGGTGCGCCTCTTCCGCTGATAAGGCCCGGCGTCCGAAGGATCGGCCGGGCCATATTAGCGGCGAGGTAATGGCTATTTCTTGGGTTGATCGTCGTGTTGGGATAAGAGCCCTATGGCTGATTAATCGGCGGTTTCGCGCCATCTGTTGGTGATGGGGAGGCGGCGGTCGCGGCCGAAGTTCTTCGGGGTGATCTTGGGGCCGGGCGGATACTGGCGGCGCTTGTACTCGGCCAGGTCGACCAGCCTGATGATCCTCGTGACCAGCTCCGGATCGTGGCCGGCCGCGATGAGCTCCGTCGAGCCCATGTCCTTCTCCACGTAATCGTCCAGCAGACGGTCGAGGATTTCGTACGGCGGAAGGGAATCCGTGTCGCGCTGGTCGGGGCGGAGCTCGGCGCTCGGCTCCTTGGTGATGGAATTTTCGGGAATGGGGGTTTTCGTGTCGAGCAGGAATTGCGGCAGCGAATTGGCGTTGCGCCACCTCGACAGTTCCCACACCATCGTCTTCGGGACGTCCTTGATGGGGGCGAAGCCGCCGGCCGAGTCGCCGTAGAGGGTCGAGTAGCCCGTCGCCAGCTCGCTCTTGTTGCCGGTCGTCAGGACCAGGTGGCCGTGCTGGTTCGACAGGCCCATGAGGATCATGCCGCGTACCCTCGCCTGGAGGTTCTCGGCCGCCAGGCCCGAGAGCTCGATCTCCTTCTCGATGGCGTCGACGATGTCGGCGATCGGGGCGATCCGGGAGTTGACGCCCTGCCTGCGGACGAGTTCCTCGGCGTCGGCCAGGGAGTGGTCCGAGGAGTAGCGGGACGGCATGAGGACCACGTTGACGCGCGAGGGGCCGATGGCGTCGGAGGCGATGGTGGCGGTCAGGGCCGAGTCGATGCCGCCGGACAGGCCCAGGATGACCGACTGGAAGCCGTTCTTGGCCACGTAGTCCCGCACCGCCAGGACCAGGGCCGCGTACACCTCGCCGTGCAGGTCGAGGTGCTCCGCGATCGCCGCGGGAGCCGGTTCGTACGGCTCCAGGGGGTCCGAGGAGAGCACCAGGCGCTCGACGGTGATGGTGGAGCCGTCGCCCGCGTCGTACGGGAAGAAGCCCGGCTCGGCGTCCGAGACCGGCAGCTCCAGATCGACGGTCAGCAGCTCCTCCCGGAACTGGCCCGCCCGTGCCACCAGTTCGCCCGAGGCGTCCACCACGATCGAGTCGCCGTCGAAGACCAGCTCGTCCTGGCCGCCGACCTGGTTGACGTAGACGAGGGCGCAGCCCGCCTCGCGGGCCCGGCGCGCGCACAGCTCCAGGCGTACGTCGTCCTTCTCCTTCTCGTACGGCGAGGCGTTCGGCGAGATCAGCAGCCCGGCACCCGCCTGGCCCACGACGGACACGGGGCCGCCCTCCTGCCAGAGGTCCTCGCACACCGCGATCGCCACGTCCACGCCGTGCAGCCGGAAGATCGGCAGCCGGTCGCCGCGCACGAAGTAGCGGTATTCGTCGAACACCCCGTAGTTGGGCAGGTGGTGCTTGGCCGTACGGGTCACCACCTGGCCCTTGTGGAGCACAGCGGCCGCGTCCAGCGGGGCGCCCTTCGGCTGGCCGACCCTGGGCGCCAGCCCGGCGCGGTCCACGTAGCCGACCACCACCGGCAGGTCGCCCAGGCCCTCCCGCTCCAGCCTGCGCGCCACCTCCTCCAGGGTCCGGATGCTGGCGTCCACGAAGGACGTACGCAGCACCAGGTCCTCCACGGGATAGCCGGTGAGGAACATCTCGGTGAAGACGACGAGGTGGGCTCCACGATCGGCGGCGTCGCGGGTCCACGCGATCAGCCGCTCGGCGTTGCCGTCAAGGTCGCCGACGGACGGGTTCATCTGGGCCAGGGCGATACGCAGTTGTGCCACGTCGCCAAGCCTAGTACGGCGCGATTTTTATCGTCAAAGCGACGAAAAGGAAGTCTTTTCCCCGGGTGTCACAAAACCTGACTCATACGCGGCCATAACCAGCTGTGCGCGGTCGAACAGCCCGAGATGCTCCAAGAGCGACTTGACCATGATGGCCACCTCCTCCTCGGACAAGGAGAGCGTCTGGCCGATCTGGCGGTTCGTCAGGCCGCGGGCGACGAGTTTCAGCACGTCGAGCTGGGAGTCGGCGAGCCCGGCCAGCGCCGGGGGAGAGGCCGGGTCGACGCGTCCCGCGAACCCCGCGATCAGCCGGGTGGTGATCGTCGGGTCGATGAGCGCGTCCCCGGCGGACGCGGCCCTGATCGCGGCCAGGAACTGCTCGGGAGCCGACGTTTTCAGGATGAATCCACTCACTCCTGCACGCAGTGCCGCATAAAGGTTCTCGTCGCTGCCGAACGTGGTCATCATGATCACCTTCGGCGGCCGGTTTTCGGACAGGATGCGGCGGGCGGCGGCCAGGCCGTCCAGATGGGGCATCTGGATGTCGAGCAGCACCACGTCGGGGCCGGTCTCGGCCACGAGCGCGATCGCCTCCTCGCCGTTGGTCGCCTCGCCGACCATTGTCACGCCGGGCTCGGCGTCCAGCATCGCCCGCACGCCCGCCCGTACGAGCGCCTGGTCGTCGGCCACCACGACCCGCAGCGGCGCGGTGCCGGGCACGGTGGCGGAAACGGCGGCGGGCGCTTCCACCAGAACCTGCTCCTCGGGGGCCGGGGACTCCAGGCGCTGGGCGAGCATGTCGGCCTCCAGACGCTGCAGCCCGGCCGACAGGTCGAGGCCCAGCTCGTCCCGCCACACCGAGCGCGCCCTGCGCAGCGCCCCCAGCGCGTCGCCCTGGCGCCCGAGCCCGTACAGGCCCGTGGCGAGCAGCCGCCAGGCCTCCTCCCGCAGCGGGTACGCCGACGCGTGCGCCTCCAGGTCGGCCACCAGCGACGTCGCCCGGCCCAGCGCCAGGCCGGCCCCGGCCCGGCGCTCGACGGCGATCAGGCGCAGTTCCTCCAGCCTGCCCGCCTCCGTGGCGGCCCAGCTCAGCTCGCCGAACTCGGCCAGCGCGGGCCCCCGCCACAGCTCCAGCGCCGTGTCCATGGCCGCCCACACCCGGCCCGGGTCGCCTTCCGACTTCACCAGGGCCTCGAACCGCCACGCGTCCACCTGCTCGGTCGCGGCCCGCAGGGCGTATCCGGGCGGTGCGGAGACCAGGACGCGGGCCTCCTCGCGGGGCGCGCGATCGGGTTCGAGGGCGCGGCGCAGGCGGGAGACGTATCCCTGGATGGTGGATAGGGCCTGTGCGGGCGGCGCGCCCGGCCAGAGCTCGTCGATGAGGGTGTTCACGGGTACGGCGCGGCCGCCGGCGACGAGCAGGCGCGCGAGCACCGCCCGCTGCCGCTGGCCGCCGAGATCGAGAGGGGCGCCGTCGGCCCAGGCCTGGAACGGTCCCAGCGCGGTGAATGTCAGCATGTCAGGCGTAACTTTAGAGGGAGACGGTTCCTGGGTATATGGCGAATTCTCCCAAGGTGCGCGTCTCCCGCTGCCCGCGACGCCGTCAGCGGCGTCTGATCGCGGGTCCGAGCAGCAGCATGCCCGCGGCCGACAGCACCCCCACCCCGCCGATCGTGAACCACAGAGCCTGGGAGCCGATCTCCAGCAGCGGCCCGCCGATCAGCGGCGCCAGCACCGCCGCCAGCGACCACGAGAACCCGAACAGCCCCGAATACCGCCCCCGCAGCTCGGCCGGCGCCAGCGTGGCCACGATCGCGCCCGGGATGCCCGCCGTGATGACCTCGCCCGCCGTCCACACCACGATCGTCACCACCAGCCCGAGGGTGGTCTCGACGAACGCCGTCATCGCGAACCCGAGCGCCATCACCGCCAGCCCCAGCGCGAACATGCGGGCGGGGTCCCGGCGCCCCAGCCACCCCGACACCAGGGGCTGCACGATGACGATCATGATCCCGTTCAGGGCCATGGCCACCCCGAACTCCCCGGCCGACAGCCCCACGACCTTCGTCATCGCCACCGGCAGCATGGTGAACGTCTGCGAGTAGACCAGCGCGTTCCCCAGCGCCACCAGCGTGAACCCGATCATCACCCGGTCCCGCAGCACCACGCCGAACCCGCCCGCGGACTCCCGCGCCGCCGGCCTGGTCTCGGGGACGGCCCGCCACACCAGCACGGCGAAGACCACGCTGGACAGCGCGTCGATCCAGAACAGCCAGAGGAACCCGAGGCTCGCCAGCCAGCCCCCGGCCGTCACG
This sequence comes from Nonomuraea sp. NPDC004186, assembly GCF_053603495.1. Taxonomy (NCBI): domain Bacteria; kingdom Bacillati; phylum Actinomycetota; class Actinomycetes; order Streptosporangiales; family Streptosporangiaceae; genus Nonomuraea; species Nonomuraea sp. NPDC004186. The sequence goes on from NZ_JBSGFQ010000012.1 coordinate 131,039, forward strand.
CCGACCGCGTACCCGAGGTTGATCCCCCAGAACAGCAGCCCGTACGCCCGGGGCCGCTCCTCGGGTGAGACCAGGTCCGCGACGAGGGCGGACGAGGCGGGCCGGTAGATGTCCATCACCAGGCCGAGCACGAGCATCGAGGCCACGACCGCCGGCAGCGAGGTGCTGTAGCCGAGCGCCAGCATGGTCGCGGCCGTGGCCAGCATCCCGCCCGACAGCGTGGCGCGGCGCCCGATCCGGTCGGTGAGCACCCCCGCGACCAGCTGCGACAGCAGCGAGCCCACCCCGAACACGCCCATCACCAGGCCCGCCGCCGCCACCGACAGGCCGCGGCTCTGCGTCAGGTAGACGCCGGTGAAGGGCAGGACCATGGTGCCCAGGCGGTTCACCACCGTGCCGCCCCAAAGGGCCCAGAACGCGCGGGGCAGCCCGCCGATCTGGGACCGGAAAAACGACCTTCGCTCAAGAGTTGTGCTCGACACGCGACAAAGCCTGATATGCCAGGTTTGTGGGGGCGAACGATTTAGTGCAGGCTAAAAGCATGCCGATCGAGTGGATGCTGAAGCCGGAGGACGTGGCCCGGATCCGGTTCGCGTTCTCGCCGATGTGGGAGCTGGTCGCCAGCCTGCGCACCCTCCAGGGGCCGTCCAGGCAGTCGATCCACCTGCCCTGGCTCAAGGCCGTACGCCCCCGCCTGGCGGCGCTGGACCTGGCCGAGCTGTTCGCGCTCGTGCCCGCGACCGGCTACATGGCCGACTTCATCACGCCGCCGCCCGACACGCCGATGCCGGAGTTCGCCGCCGAGCTGGAGCGGGTCAGGAACGCGGATCCCGGGCAGGCCCGCGAGGAGGCGGCGAAGATCGTGGGGACCGACCGGGCCGTGCTGGAGCGGTTCATGGCCGACCCCGAGGCGGGCGTGGCCAGGGTCGCCGCCACGCTGGAGGCGTACTGGGAGGCGTGCTTCGCGGAGTTCTGGCCCCGCGTGTACGGGCTGCTCGAACGGGACGTGCTGCGCCGGTCACGGCAGCTCGCCCAGGGCGGGGCGCGCGAGCTGTTCGCCGCGCTCGATCCGGCAGTGGTGTGGACGGGGGAGCGGCTGCTCATCGACCGGCCCTGGTGCGAGGCGGGCGGCCTGCACGGCGACGGGCTGGTGCTGGTGCCCAGCGCGTTCTGGGGACCGGCCGCCGTGGCGGTGATGACGGCGCCGTACCAGTCGATGCTGGTCTACCCCGTGCTCGGCGTCGGCACGCTGTGGGAGCAGGGCCCGCCGCCCGCGCCCGGCGCGCTCGCCGCGCTGATCGGCAGGAGCCGGGCGCAGATCCTGCTCGCCCTCGCCGAGCCCGCCACGACCTCGGCCCTGGCCGCCCGCATGGCGCTCACGCCCGGTGCGGTCAGCCAGCACCTCGGGGTGCTCAGCGGCGGCGGGCTCACGGTGGGGATGCGGGTCGGCAAACAGGTCGTCTACCGCCGCACCCCCACGGGCGACACGCTGGCGGGTCACGCGTAGCGCTTGGACTCCAGCAGCCAGTCGAGGTGGGCGCGCGGCGCCGCCAGGTACGCGCAGGCGACCTTGCTGACGTCCCTCGCCTCCTTCGGCGCCAGATCGTCCAGCGGCAGCCGCCTGGCGGCCTTGTGCATGTCCTGGCAGCGCGCGGCGATCCGGTCGAGCACCCAGGCCGTCGCCTCACGCTCGCCCAGCCCGAGCTGGCGCATCGCGAGCACCACGAAGTTGTGCACGTCGCCGCGCTCCTTCGGCCGGGAGGCCACGTCGTTGCACCACGCCGTGACGTCGCTGCACGCGCTCACCAGCTGCTGCCACGGCTCGCACTCGTGCACCCACACGGGCACCTCGACCCGCAGGCACGGCTCGACCAGGTCGTAGAGGTACGGCCCCACGGTGCCCCTGCGCAGCGCCGGATATTCCTCCAGCGTCGGCATCCGGCCCGCCGCCCGGTTGTCGGCCTCGGTACGGCACGCGTCGTGCTGGCGCCGCAACCCGACCGCGAACCTGGCCCGCCACCGGTCGCTCATCCGCGCGCTCGTCACCCGCCACAGGTCCGCGAACGCCGCCTCCAGCGGATGCCTGGCCGCGCCCCTGAGCATGCCGTCGAAGATGTCCAGCGGGCAGGAGCCCTCGTCCAGCTCGTCGTCCAGGTGGAACAGCCACGTCAGCCACTGCGCGAACAGTGCCGCCGCGGCCGCGTCGAACTCGGCGAACGCCCGGCCCGCCATCCGGTGGTAGCCCACGCCGGGGGCGGCCCGCAGCCCGGTCCTCCTGGCCCAGTCGATGACCGCGGCCTCGATCGCGTACACGGCCGGGTGCATCCGGCACGGGGCCGCCATCGCGGGCACCCGCTCGGTGAGCGGCAGCAGCGCCATCGCGGCCGAGCCGCCCCTGCGCGGCAGCGGCAGCACCGAGGTCAGGGCCGAACGCAGCGCGGTACGCACCGTCGCGAACACGGTGGGGCTCGCGGTGGTGTCAGCAGTGCTCTTCACAGCGGTCTTCTCGCCGGTCCTCACGCCCGCCCTCACAGCGGGCCGAAGAGCCAGTTGCCCGCGGCATTGGGGTCGGCGCCGCGGTAGTAGTCGGAGGCGGCCTGGACCAGCTCGTCCACGGTGAGCGTGCCCCTGCCCTCGCGGTCGAGGCGGTCGAAGGCCGCGTCGACGTCGTCGTACGCCACGCCGAACGCGCTCAGCATCGTGCGGAAGTCGCCCGGGCCGATCTCCCCGTCGCCGTCGCCGTCGCACAGTTCGGCGACCGCCACCGTCGCGGGCCTGAACACCGCGTCGTACTGGTCGCCCGTGACGAACGCCGCCACCATCCCGGCCCGGAAGTCCGGGCGCGCGATCCCGAAGTCGATGTCGCGCTCGAGCGCCTTCGACAGCGCCGACCAGATCTCGTCGAAGCCGTCGACGAGGCTGGCCCCGGTGACCGAGGTGGGGGACTCCCCGAAGCCCACCAGGATGCGGGCGCCCAGACCCAGCAGGTCCTCCCGCTCGACGACGCCGTTGCCACTCGCGTCGATGTGGTCGAATGCCCGATCTAGCTTGTGATTGAGCAGGTCGATAGCCACCAATGCCTCCCCCGAGACTGACTGCGTGATCACAGTAAGCTCGGGGCGGGGCCTTTGTCAGCGAGGCTCGCACCGGCACCCCCCGTAACGTGTGCGAAACACGGGCGCGGCATGCTGGTAGCTGGACCTGTACGGACAGATAGAGGGGACGCCGTGGACCGCCAGCAGGAGTTCGTGCTCCGCACGCTCGAGGAACGCGACATCCGGTTCATCCGGCTGTGGTTCACTGACGTGCTCGGTTTCCTCAAGTCAGTGGCCATCGCCCCGGCCGAGCTGGAAGGCGCGTTCGCCGAGGGCATAGGTTTCGACGGCTCGGCCATCGAGGGTTTCGCGCGTGTCTACGAGTCCGACATGCTCGCCAAGCCCGACCCGGCCACGTTCCAGATCCTGCCCTGGCGCAGCGAGACGCCGGGCGCGGGCCGCATCTTCTGCGACATTTTGATGCCGGACGGCTCGCCGTCGCACGCCGACCCGCGCTGGGTGCTCAAGCGCACGCTCGCCAAGTGCGCCGACATGGGCTTCACCTTCTACACCCACCCGGAGATCGAGTTCTTCCTGCTGAAGAACCGCCCGGAGGCCGGCGAGCGACCCGAGCCGATCGACTCCGGCGGCTACTTCGACCACACGCCGCACAGCGCGGGCCACGACTTCAGGCGCCAGGCGGTGCTGATGCTGGAGTCGATGGGCATCTCGGTGGAGTTCAGCCACCACGAGGGCGCCCCCGGGCAGCAGGAGATCGACCTGCGCTACGCCGACGCGCTGACCACGGCCGACAACATCATGACCTTCCGCCTGGTCATGAAGGAGGTCGCCCTGGAGCAGGGCATCTGGGCCTCCTTCATGCCCAAGCCGTTCACCGAGCACCCCGGCTCCGGCATGCACACCCACATGTCGCTGTTCGAGGGCGACCGCAACGCCTTCTACGAGGCCGGGTCCGAATACCGGCTGTCCAAGATCGGCCGCTCGTTCATCGCCGGGTTGCTCAAGCACGCCGCCGAGATCACCGCCATCACCAACCAGTGGGTCAACTCCTACAAGCGGCTCTGGGGCGGCGCCGAGGCCATCGCGGGTCAGGGCGGCGAGGCCCCCTCCTACGTGTGCTGGGGCCACAACAACCGCTCCGCCCTGGTCCGGGTGCCGATGTACAAGCCGCACAAGGGCGGCTCGACACGCATCGAGTTCAGGTCGCTCGACTCGGCGTGCAACCCGTACCTCGCCTTCGCGCTGATCCTGGCCGCGGGCCTGAAGGGCATCGAGGAGAGCTACGAGCTGCCCGCCGCCGCCGAGGACAACGTGTGGACGCTGACCAGCGCCGAGCGGCGGGCCCTCGGCATCCAGCCGCTGCCCGGCTCCCTCAACGACGCGATCGCGGTGATGGAGCAGAGCGAGCTGGTGGCCGAGACGCTCGGGGAGCACGTCTTCGACTTCTTCCTGCGCAACAAGCGCGCGGAGTGGCGCGAATACCGGCGGCACGTCACCGAGTTCGAGCTCGGCCGCTACCTGCCGGTGCTCTAGACGGCTCCCTGAAACTCGCGGACCTCGATGGGCAGCAGGGCCACGGCCCCGGCCAGCTTGCGGGCCCATTCCAGGGCCGCGTCCATGTCGGGCGCCCTGATGATCGTGAAACCGCCGATGTGCTCCTTGCCCTCCACGTAAGGGCCGTCGGTGGTGAGCGGCTCGCCGTCGCTCATCCGCACCACGCGGGCGCTGGAAGGTGACCGGAGCGCGCCCGAGAAGACCCAGACGCCCGCGTCCCGCATCTCCTGTTCGACGACGCCGATGTCGCGCATGATCGGGTCCAGGACCTCGGGCGGGGGCGGGGGCCCGTCGGGCTGCTGCATGCTGAGCACGTACTGCTTCATGTGACTTTTCCTTTCCGTCACCTCTCACACGAACGCGGTGCGGCCGTATCGACATCCGGCGCGCGGAAATCTCATCGCGTGCGCGTCGGCGTCCGGTCGAACACGATCTCCTGGAGCAGCCCGGCCTGGACCCGGTCGACGATGAACGCGCCGGTGGCGGGCCCGGGGTCGCCGGACTTCACCCTGGCCGACAGGCTCTCCCACCTGCGCCGATGGCGCGCGAACGTCCTGGGCGCGACCACCCGGCCCCTGGCCAGCTGCCCCGCCAGCGCGTCCTCCGGCGGCGCGTCGAGCAGGAGCAGGTGGAAGCTCGCCCGGTGCCTGCGGGCCAGCCAGGCGAAACCCCGCAGCACGTACGGCGCGCAGCCCCGGTTGTGGGCGACGATCGAGTGCCCCAGGACCAGGGCGCGGCGGATGCGGCTCAGGTGGGTGACGAAGACCACGGCGCGGCGTAGCGGACCGGGGGCCCAGCCGAGCCGCTCGTGCCAGTGCCGCTTGGACTGGTAGGTGTCGATCACCACGACCGTGCCGACGGTGACGGGCAGGCTCTCCGCGCCGTGCAGTCCGTACAGGCGCCGCAGCAGCGTGGTCTTCCCCGCGCCCGGCAACCCCGTCAAGATGACCAGCGACCCCGGCGGAAACCGCAACCTCGCCGCCTGCACAGACCCACCCCCGCTTCTGTCGTGTTGCTTACAGCTTCTCCGAGGTTGGCCCCGGACGCGCACTTGGGATCGGCGGTTTTGTCACGGGCCAAGGGAAACCCGGGATAGGGTAAAGGGAACGCCTTGATCGGCCTCACATCGGGGAAGCCCGGAGTGGGGCCGATTTTCGTTGCTTCTAACCTCCGGGTCACATCCCGGCGATGTGTGGCGCATAGCGTGTCGGTGGGTGGGAAGTTTCGGGCCCCTTCGAGGCGTTATGTGGTGGTGTCGATCAGCCTCAGGACCCCCGAGATCTGGTGAAACCGGGCGTCCAGTAAAATCGGCCTGCTTCTATTGACATTTCTGGACTTGTCGCCGTATGTGGCGATATTGGAGGGTGTGGCATGACGACGTCTGCCCTGCAGACAGTGCTGACGGTTCCGGAGCGCTTCCGGGGCCCGGCGGGAGTCGCCAACGGCGGCTGGATCGCGGGCACCATGGCGGAGGCGCTGAACGGGGGCCGATCAGCGGTCGAGGTCACGTTGCATGCGCCGACCCCTTTGCGAACCGAGTTGCGCCTGGAGCACGTCGCCAACTCCGTCTCCCTCTACGACGGCGACAAGCTGCTGGTCGAGGCCATCCCCGTGGCCGAGGACCTGGAGGGCCCGGGGTTCCTGCCGTTCAACGACGCGGCCCGCGCCGAGGCGGGGTTCGTGGGCCTGAAGGCGCACCCGTTCGCCGAGTGCTTCGCCTGCGGGCTGCGCGAGCCCGGTGACGGCCTGCGCATCTTCCCCGGCCCGGTGGAGGGCACGGACCTGGTGGCGGCCGGCTGGCGGGTGCCGTTCACGGTGACGGGCGAGGACGGCGTGCCCGCCTCGATCGTGGGCGCCGTGCTCGACTGCATCACCGGCTGGGCCCACTTCGGCCCGGGCGAGAGCGCGCTGCTCGGCCGCCTGGCCGTGCAGATCCACCGCCCGGTCCACCCCGGCGGCCGCTACTCCGTCGTGGCCCGCCCGACCGGCCGCGACGGCCGCAAGATGTACGGCCAGAGCGCCATCTACGAGGCGGACGGCACGCTGGTCGCCGCCGCCCGCGCCACCTGGATCGCTCCACGCTGACCTGCGGTCCCGGCGATCTCGGAGAACGGCCCCTGAGCACCGCTCGGGGGCCGTTCCGCGTCCACGGCCCGCGCCTTGTCAGGAGGAGCCGGCGAGGTGGGTGACGACGGACGAGACGCAGCGGTCGTCGAACAGGATCGTGTAGTGGTTGCAGTCCGGGATCACCTCGTCCCGCAGCCCCGGGAGGCGGGCGGACCAGGGGCGGGCCAGTTCGTCGGGCAGCATGCCGACGTCCTGGTTGAGCAGGCCGCGCGGCGCCCTGAGGAGGGAGAGCGGTGACGTGATGGCGGTCAGGGCGGCGGCGATGGCCTTCGACTCCAGGCGCAGCCAGCGTCCGTCCTGCAGCACCGCCTCCGGGGCCACTCGCGACCTGAGCGCCCCGTCCGGGCCCGTCAGGTCATAGCGGACGTACGCCTCCACGTCGGCGTTCCAGTGGCCGGCGAAGGCCGGATGCGCCTTGAAGAAGTCGACGTAGGCGTCCGCGGTGGGGAACGTCTGGCGCAGCCGGGCGAGCGCCGGCCCGAGCGTGGCCTCCATCGCCTCGTCGGCGTCCACCCCCTCGGGCAGCGGGGGGAAGGGCAGGCCGCCGTCCACCAGCACGACCCGCGCGAAGTCCCGCTCCGCGGCGGCCAGGGCGGCCACGTACGCGCCCATCGAGTGCCCCGTCAGCACCGCGTCCGGGCCCGCCCCCACGTGGTCGGCGACGCGCAGGACGTCCTCGGCGTGCCTCGGCAGCCCGTACGGCCCGGGCAGCGAGGCGCTGTGCCCGCGACCGCGCAGGTCCATGGCGACCATCGACCACTCCTCGGGCAGCCGCCGCGCCACCGCGCCCCAGGCCATCAGGGAGGCCGTGATCCCGTGGACCGCGATGATCGTGCGCGGTCCCGTGCCGAACCTGGCGATCCGCAGACCGCCGACATCGTCCAACTCGAAGCTCATGGTCGGAGCTTAGGCATCCGGGTGATCGGGCGGGCAGGGGGGCGGTGTGGGGAATTGTAGTGATATTCCGGATAATGCCCTGATATGCGTATCACCGTTGTTCAGCACGAGGACGAGGCCGGGCTCGGATACCTCGGTGACTGGCTGGGGCTGCCCTGTGACGTCGTCCGGCCGTACCTCGGCGAGGAGATCCCCGCGCGCCCGGCGGACGGGCTGATCGTGCTCGGCGGTGCGGCGGCCGCCTGGGAGGACGAGCGGAGCCCGTGGCAGCCCGCCACCCGCGACCTGCTGCGCCGGGCCGTGGAGGAGGGCACGCCCACGCTGGCCATCTGCCTGGGGGCGCAGTTGTTGACCATGGCCTGCGGCGGCACCGTCGAGCGGGGGACGAACGGGCTCGAGGTGGGCGCCTGCGAGGTGGTCGCGCTGCCCGCGGCCGCCGATGACCGGCTGCTGGCCGGGGTCGGGACGGCGGTGGCCGTCCAGTACCACCAGGACGTGATGACGCGGCTGCCCGACGGCGCGGTGCCGCTGATGACCGGGGCACAGTACCCGAACCAGGCCTACCGGCTGGGGGAGGCCGCGTGGGCGATCCAGTTCCACCCCGAGGCCACGCCGGAGATCTTCACGTCCTGGACCGACGGGTCGGGGCTGGACGCGGCCGAGGAGCTCAACACCGCGGTCAAGACCGCCGAGAGCGAGCTCGTGGCCACCTGGCGGCCGGTGGCGGAGGCGTTCGCGGAGGTGGTCAGGACCGGCGGCCGCGCCTGAACCACCGCGTCCGCCCGGCCCCGGCCGTGCCTGAACCACCGTGTCCGCCCGGCCCCGGCCGTGCCGAGCAAACGGCCCTGTCCGAGCGGGGCCGGGTCAGGGCGTGGGCCGCGGCGTGCACGCCGGCCAGCACGACCGGGAGCGCGGCCAGGCCCGCCCAGCCCGACGCCCCCGTCCGTACCGGCACCCCTTCGGCCCGCAGCCGCCGCCAGGCCCACACCGAGAACGGGATGACCACCACGGGCGCGGTCACCGTCCCCGGCGTGTACCCCCGCGTCACCGCGGCCTGCGCCAGGTGCATCGCCCCGTGCGCCCCGAACCCCAGCAGCGCCGCCTGGAACACCGGGCTCCGCCCGCCCGTACGCGCCCCCAGCGCCGAGGCCCCCGCCATCACCCCGCCCATGAGGCCGATGGCCACGTTCACGTGCCGCTGCGAGACCTCCAGCCGCTCCCACGGCACCCACGGCAGCCGCTCCTCCAGCCGGGGCCGGGCCGAACGCGTCCAGCCCGCCATGGTCGCCAGCTCCTCCACGTCGTGCACCGCCCACGCGGCCAGCAGGCCCCACGTGACGGCAGGCGGAACCATCGCCGATCGCCTCCCTAAAATGCAACGCAACGTTGCGTTTATATGCTACGGCCGAAGTCCTGTCAAGATGGAGGGGTGCCCAGGATCGAATCCACCGCCGCGCGGCTCGCCAGGCTCGGCTTCGCCGACGGCGCCAGGGCCGCCCAGCTCGTCCGGCAGGCCGGAGCCGAAGTGGACGAGCTCCTGGAGTTCCTGATGGACGTGGCCGACCCCGACGAGGCGCTGGTCTCGCTGACCCGCCTGGCCGAGCGCGATCCCGCCGTGCTCGACGTCCTGCGCCGCGACGAGGGGCTGCGCACGAGGCTGCTGGCCGTCCTGGGCGTCAGCGCCGCACTCGGCGACCATCTGGTGCGCCACCCCGGCCAGGTGGCGCTCCTGGCCGCGCCGCTGCCGGGCGACGCACGGGCCGAGCTGCTCAAGGCGGTCGGCGCGCAGCCGGGGGAGGCCGCCACCGCGGAGCGCCCGCTGGAGGCGCTGCGCGTGGCCTACCGGGGCCGGCTGCTGCATCTGGCCGCCCGGGACCTCACGGGAGAGGCCACGCTGGCCGAGGTCATGGTGGAGCTGTCCGACCTCGCGGGCGCCGCGCTGGAGGCCGCGCTGGCCATCGCCCGGGCCGAGGTCGACGACGGCGAGGTACGCCTGGCGGTCATCGGCATGGGCAAATGCGGCGCCAGGGAGCTCAACTACATCAGCGACGTCGACGTGATCTTCGTGGCGGAGCCGCGCGAGGGCGCCGACGAGACCAAGGCGCTGCGCACCGCGACCCGGCTGGCCCAGGCCATGATGCGGGCCTGCTCCGCCACCACGTCCGAGGGCTCCCTGTGGGAGGTGGACGCGGGCCTGCGGCCGGAGGGCAGGTCGGGCCCGCTGGTGCGCACGCTCGGCAGTCACCTGGCCTACTACCGGCGCTGGGCCAAGACGTGGGAGTTCCAGGCGCTGCTCAAGGCCCGGCCGGTCGCGGGCGACATGGAGCTCGGCTCGGCCTACGTCGAGGCGGTCAACGACCTCGTGTGGACGGCGGCCACGCGTGATCACTTCGTCGAGGACGTGCAGGCCATGCGCCGCCGGGTCGAGGCCCACGTGCGGGCCGAGGGCGACCGCCAGCTCAAGCTGGGGCCGGGCGGGCTGCGCGACATCGAGTTCGCGGTGCAGCTGCTCCAGCTCGTCCACGGCAGGCTCGACCCGCTGCTGCGCCGCAGGGCCACGCTGCCCGCGCTGGCGGCACTGTCCCGGGGCGGCTACGTCGGCCGCGACGACTCGCGCGGGCTGGCGGAGGCGTACTCGTACCTGCGCCAGATCGAGCACCTCCTGCAGCTCCACCGGCTGCGGCGCACCCACATCGTGCCCACGGACGAGTCCGACCTGCGCAGGCTGGGCCGCGCGCTCGGCATGCAGACCGACCCGGTGGGGGAGTTCACGGCGCGGTGGCGGCGGCACTCCATGGAGGCGCGGCGGCTGCACGAGAAGCTGTTCTACCGGCCGCTGCTCCAGGCGGTGTCGCGGCTGCAGGAGTCGGAGGCGCGGCTGTCGACCACTGCGGCCAAGGCCAGGCTCGAAGCGCTCGGCTACGTCGATCCCACCGGCGCGCTGCACCACATCGCCGCCCTCAGCGCGGGCGTGTCCAGGCGGGCGGCCATCCAGCGCACGCTGCTGCCCGTCATGCTGGGGTGGTTCGCCGACACGCCCGACCCGGACGCGGCGCTGCTCGGGTTCCGGCAGGTCAGCGACAAGCTGGGCAGCACGCCCTGGTATCTGCGGCTGCTGCGCGACGAGACCGCGGTGGCCTCCAGGATGTCGCGCGTGCTCGGCACCAGCCGCTACGCGACCGGCCTGATCATGAACGCGCCCGAGGCGGTCGCGATGCTGGGCTCGGACGACGAGCTCGCCGTACGCTCCCGGGAGTCGCTGGCCGGCGAGGCCTCGGCGGCGGTCTCCAGGCACCAGGGCGACCCCGAGCCGGCCGTCGCGGCCGTGCGGGCGCTGCGGAGAAAAGAGCTGTTCCGGACGGCCGTGGCCGACATCTTCCGGCTCATCGACATCGAGACGGTCGGCGGCGCCCTGTCGTCCCTGACCGACGTGACCCTCCAGGCCACCCTCGACGTCGCCCTCGCCAAGGTCCCCCGCGTCACGAGGTTCGCCATTATCGCGATGGGCCGGCTCGGCGGCATGGAGAGCTCCTACGCGAGCGACGCCGACGTCATGTTCGTGCACTCGCCGCTGCCGGGCGTGGCGGAGCGCGAGGCCACCGACGCCGCCTTCGCCGTGGCCAACGAGGTGCGCCGGCTGCTCTCGCTGCCCGCCCCCGACCCGCCCCTGATCATCGACCCCGACCTGCGTCCCGAGGGGCGCCAGGGCCCCCTGGTGCGGACGATGGCCTCCTACCGCGCCTATTACGCGCGCTGGTCGTCGCCGTGGGAGTCGCAGGCGCTGCTGCGGGCCAGGTTCTCGGCGGGTGACGCGGAGCTGGGGCGGGAGTTCACCTCGATGGTCGACGAGCTGCGCTACCCGAAGGGCGGCCTGCACGACGACGCGGTCAGGGAGATCAGGCGGCTCAAGGCCCGCATGGAGGCCGAGCGCCTGCCGCGCGGCGCCGATCCCGGCCTGCACACCAAGCTGGGCCCCGGCGGGCTGTCCGACGTGGAGTGGGTGGCCCAGCTCCTGCAACTGCGGTACGCGGGCACGCTGGGGTCCCTGCGCACCACCCGCACGCTCGACGCCCTGCGCGCGGCCGTGACCGAGGGGCTGCTCGCCCCGGCCGACGAGGCCGTGCTGGCCGAGGCGTGGCGCTTCGCCTCCCGCATCCGCGACGCGATCATGCTGGTCAAGGGCCGCCCGGGCGACAGCGTCCCGCGCGACTCGGGCGAGCGGAAGCTGATCGCCCAGACGCTCGGCTACCCGCCGGACGGCTCGGAGGACTTCCTCGACGACTACCGCCGCGTGACCCGCCGCGCACGACAAGTGATGGACCGAGTTTTCTACGGGGCTTGATCGGCGGCGCGTACGGGTGTATCAAAGCCCGCGTGTTATCCGTTTACGTGGATTTGGCCCTGGGCCTGGTGGTGTCGTTCCTGCTGCTGTCGCTGCTGGTGAGCGGGCTCAACGAGGCGTTCGTGCGGGTGCTCGCCATCCGCAGCAAGTTCCTGTGGGCCTACCTCAGGGACACCATGGACGGTTCCGACGCGCAGGGCAGGTCGTGGCTGCCCGCCAAGGTGCGCGACGTCTTCGCGGCGCTGCCCTTCATACGCGACCCCCGGCCCAAGCACAGCGACCAGCCCTCGCCCCCCGAGCCGGGGGCGCTGCCGGCGCAGGAGACCAAGGCCGAGGACGCCATGGTCAACCTGCTCTACCAGCGGGTCCAGGGGATCGACCACCCGAAGAAGGGCCGTACCAGCATCTCCAACATCCCGCCCGCGCGCTTCGCGGTGGCCCTGATGGAGCTGGCCGCGGGGGAGCCGGACGGGGTCGAGGGGCTCCTGGAGAAGCTCAAGGCCATGCGCAGCCCGCTCTACGGCCACCTCAAGGGTGTGTGGGAGACCGCGCAGCGCGACCTCGACCGGTTCCGGCAGGGGGTGGAGAGCTGGTTCGACGGCGAGATGCAGCGGCTGTCCATGCTCTACAAGCGCTACGTCAAGTGGGTCGTGGCCGTGCTCGGCGTGGTCGTGACGCTGGTGTTCACGATGGACGGGCTGGAGTACGCCAAGACGCTGCTGCGCGACAACGCCTTCCGCGCCTCGGTGACGGCCGTGGCGGGGTCGGGGACGGACGCGTACAACGAGCTCAAGGCACGCTGTACGGGCGGCGACCCGGTGCCGTGCGTCACCGAGACGCTGAGCCAGCCCGCGCTGGTCAAGATGCTCGACCATGCGCTGGTCAGCGTGTCGATCCCGGCGGAGGGCGACCCGTCCGTGCACTGGAACGGCGGCCTGTGGTGGCAGCGGATCACCACGCCCAGCCACTGGCCCGGCTTCCTGCTGACGTACGTGGCGCTGCTGTTCGGGGCGTCGTTCTGGTGGGACGTGCTGCGCCGCCTGACCGGGATCAAGAGCCGCCGCTGAGCCCGCCCCTGGCCGCCAGGGTGATCACGTCGGCCAGGGCCGCCAGCTCGCCGGGGTCGTCGGTGAGCCGGGCCGTGGCCAGGCGCAGGTGGTGCGTGGTCGCGGGGCCGATCACGTACCGGCTGCCGGCCGCCACGGAGATGCCGTGCGCGGCCAGCGTGACCAGCGCCGCCGACTCCTCGCGCACCGGCACCCACAGGACCAGCCCGTCGCCGCCGCCGGTGGGCACGCCGCGCTCCGCCAGCTCCGACTTCAGCCGCGCCCGCCGCCCGGCGTAGACCGTCCGGGCGTGCGCCACGCGCTCGCGCACCTCATCGTCCCCGAGCAGGTGGGCCAGCGTGTCCTGCAGGATCCGGCTGGTCCAGCCGATGCCGAAGCTCCGCAGCACGCGCACCCGCTCGACCGCGTCCGCCGCCCCGCCGATGATCGCGATGCGCAGGTCGGGGCCGTGCGACTTGGAGTACGAGCGCACCAGCACCGTGCGGTCGGGGAAGCGCGTCCCCATGCTCACCATCGGCGAGACCGACAGCTCGCCGATCCCGTCGTCCTCCACGATGAGCGTCGAGGTCGGCTCCAGCAGGGCGGCCAGCTCGGCCGAGCGCTCGGCGGTCACGGCGTGGCCGCAGGGCGACTGGCCGCGCGGCTGGTACACGAACGCCACCGGCCTGGCCCGCAGCGCCTTGGCCAGCGACTCGGGGACGGGCCCCTGCTCGTCGCAGGCCACCGGCACGATCTGGACGCCGATCGTCTCCAGGATGTCCAGCAGCCGGGCGGCGGTCGGCTCCTCGATCGCGATCCGGTCGCCGGGCAGCGCGGCCGTCTGGCAGAGCAGCTGCACCCCCTCGTACCCGCCGCCGACGGCGAGCCAGCCCTGCGCCGGGAACGGCCAGTCCGGCTCCACGGCGGCACGCAACCGCGGCGTGATCGTCTCGCGGGCGTAGTCGTTGAGCCCCTCCGCGCCGGCCGCGGCGATCAGCGCGGCCTCCAGCGGCGGCAGCAGCGCCGGGTCCGGGGAGGCGATGGCCAGGTCGATCGCCAGCCGGTCGCCCCAGTGGCCGATGCGCTCGTAACGGATGGGACGGGGCACGTCGGGCGGCCCGAGCACCACCGTGCCGCGGCGGCGGTCGGTGTGGATCATCCCGTGCCGCCGCAGCTCCGACCAGGCCTCCGCGACGGTCCCCGAGCTCACGCCCAGCTCCCTGGCCAGGCTGCGCACGGTCGGCAGGCGCGTCTGCGCGGTGACCGTGCCCTGCCTGATCAGGTCGGTCAGGGCGGCGGCTATCCCGCGTGCGGTCGGCTCGCCGATGCGCTGCGCCAGCCAGGCGGATTCCACATGACCTCCTGTAAATCTTTGTTCAGCAACAAAGATCGTCTTGTGTGGGGCGTTGCCTGAACATAAGGTTTCCAGCAATTCAAAGCAAGGGAACTTTGGGGTGTTTGTGCATATTCGGTTGGGTCTGCGGGATTGGGACCATCTCGTACCGGTGGCGACGGGGGAGGTGCGGCCCGAGGGGTTCGAGCTGGACCTCGAGTCCCGCGCCGTCACCCCGGACGTCCTGAGCGAGCCGGGCCTGGACGGCGGTGAGACGTCCTTCAGCAGGTACGTGCTCGGCCGCGCCGCGGGCGACGACCGCCTGGTGGGCCTGCCGGTGTTCGTGATGCGGGGCTTCCGGCACCGGTGCGTCCTGGTCCGCCGTGACAGCGAGCTGACCTCGCTGGAGGAGCTCAAGGGCGCCCGCATCGGCCTGACCGGCTGGCCGGACTCCGGCAACACCTGGACGCGCGCCCTGCTCAGGGCCGCCGGCGTGGACATCACGGGCATCGAGTGGACGGTCGGCCCGCTGGTCGCCGGGGAGACCGGCAAGGACCGCGTCGGCCCCGTCCCGTTCCCCGACAACGTCTCGCTGACCGGCGACGGCCTCGCCGAAGGGCTCGCCGAGGGCCGTTACGACGCGATCATGACCCCGTTCATGCCCGACGAGTTCTTCACCCCGGACAGCCGCTTCCGCCACTTGCTCGCCGACCACCGCGCCGCCGAGCTGGCCTACTACCGGGAGACCGGCTTCGTGCCCGGCATCCATCTCGTGACGCTGAAGCGCGAGGCCGTCGAGCGCGACCCGGGGCTGCCGGGGGCCGTTCAGGACCTGCTCGAACGCTCCAAGCGGCACTGGCTGGCCCGGCGGCGGCTGCTCACCGACACCACGCCCTGGCTGCTCGCCGACCTGACGGAGACGGCGCGGACCTTCGGCCCCGACTGGATGCCGTACGGCGTCGGGCCCAACGCCGCCATGATCGCCGCCTTCTGCGAGGAACTGCACGCCCAGGGCATCTCGAACCGCCGCATCCGACCCGAGGAGGTCTTCGACATATGAGAATCGCCGTTGGACAGTTCGCGTCCTCGGAGGACTGGACGGACAACCTCAAGACCTGCCAGGACCTGATCGACCGGGCCGCCGAGGGCGGCGCCGACCTGCTGGTCCTGCCCGAGGGCGCGATGGCCCTGTTCGTCGACGAGCCGACGCGCATCCGCGAGGCCGCACAGCCGCTGGACGGGCCGTTCGTCAGCGGGCTGGTCGAGCGCACGCGCGGCTCGTCCACCACCGTGATCGTCGGCGTGCACACCCCGTCGGGCGACGGCCGCGTGTTCAACGTCCTGGTGGCCGCCAGGGACGGCGAGATCGTCGGGACATACACCAAGCTGCACCTGTACGACGCCTTCGGCCGGCGCGAGTCCGACAACGTCGTGCCCGGCACGAACGCGCCCGTGGTGATCGACGTGGCCGGCTGGAAGGTCGGCATGATGACCTGCTACGACGTGCGCTTCCCCGAGCTGGCCAGGCTCCTGGCCGACCAGGGCGCCCAGGTGATCGCGCTGCCCACCGCGTGGGTGCGCGGCCCGGCCAAGGAATGGCACTGGGAGGTCATGGTGACCGCCCGCGCCCTGGAGAACACCGTGTACCTGGCCGCCTCCGGCGAGTGCGGCCGCCGCAACATCGGCGCCAGCATGGTCGTCGACCCGCTCGGCATCACCCGGGCCCGCCTCGGCGACGCGCCGGGCCTGCTCTGGGCCGACGCCTCCATGGAAGAGCTCGAGCGAGCCCGCCTCAGCCTCCCCGTCCTCGAGAACCGGCGCTTCGCCGTCGACCCCCGATTGGAGCGACATGTCTAAGTACGCGACGGCTGCCCTGCTCGGCGCCGCCCTCCTGATTGCCGGCTGCGGCGCCAACCCGGAGGAGGCCCAGGGCGCGCTGAGCTCCCAGTCCGCCCCCTCCGGCACCGTGGCCGCCCAGGGCAAGGACCAGGCCCTGTACGACCGGCTGCCCGACAAGGTGAAGACCGCCGGCAAGCTGGTCTCGGTGAACAACGGCTCGTTCCCCCCGTACGAGATCGCCGGCGCGGACGGCAAGTCCATGACCGGCGCCGCGGCCGACCTGTCGGAGGCCCTCGGCCAGGTGCTCGGCGTCAAGATCGAGCACGTCACCGTGGACGGCCTGCCCAGCCAGCTCACCGGCATCGCGTCGGGCCGCTACGACCTGGCCATCGGTCCGGTGGGCGACTTCCCGGACCGGCAGAAGTCCAACGACTTCGTGGACTGGGTCAAGGAGTTCGTGGTCTTCGCCGTGCCGAAGGGGAACCCCAAGAAGATCAACTCGGTGGCCGACACGTGCGGGCTGAAGATCTCGGTCATGGCCGGCGGCTCCGCCGAAGCCGTGATCAAGAACCAGTCCGAGACCTGCGCCAAGGACGGCAAGCCGAAGATCACCGTACAGTCGTACAAGGACCAGCCCACCTCGGTGCTGGCGGTCAGCTCGGGCCGGGCCGACGCGTTCTTCTCCTCGCAGGCGCCGCTCACGTACTTCGTGTCGCAGTCCGGCGGCAAGCTGGAGCTGGCGGGCAAGGGGCAGAGCAACGGCTTCGACGACCTCTTCCAGGGGGCCGTCGTCGGCAAGGACTCGCCGCTGCGTGACGTGGTCAGGGACGGCATCCAGAAGCTGATCGACAACGGCGCCTACGCCAAGATCATGGACAAGTGGGGCACCTCCGACAACAAGCTGGACAAGGCCGGCGTCAACCTGGCGGGGTCATGAGCGGACTGCCGGACGTCGACGTCGCGGGCGCGTCCCGCACGCGCCATCCGCTGCGCTGGGTGGCCTCGATCATCCTGCTGGTGCTGGCCGCCCAGCTCGTGAGCCTGCTGGTCACCAACCCCAACTTCCAGTGGGACGTGGTCTTCAAGTACGTCAACGCGCAGGTCATCGGCCAGGGCGTCTTCACCACGCTGCTGCTCACCGTGATCGCGATGTTCGTGGGCGTGGTGCTCGGGGTGCTGCTGGCCATCGGCCGGCTCTCCGAGAACCCCGTCGCGCGGGCGGCCTGCGGGCTCTACGTGTGGTTCTTCCGCGGCACGCCGGTGCTGGTGCAGCTCGTGCTCTGGTACAACCTGTCGTACCTGCTGCCCAAGATCTCCCTCGGCGTACCGTTCGGCCCGGAGTTCATCAGCGCAGACACGAACCTGGTCATCACCCCGCTGCTCGCGGCCATCCTCGGGCTCGGGCTGAACGAGGGCGCGTACATGGCGGAGATCATCCGCGGCGGCCTCATGTCGGTGGACCCCGGCCAGACCGAGGCCGCCTCGGCGCTCGGCATGAGCAACGCGCGCACCTTCCGCAGGATCGTGCTGCCGCAGGCCATGCGGTTCATCATCCCGCCCACCGGCAGCCAGGTGATCAGCATGCTGAAGGCCACGTCGCTGGTGAGCGTCATCGCCCTGGCCGACCTGCTGTACACGGTGCAGTCGATCTACAACCGCACCTTCCAGACCATCCCGCTGCTGATCGTCGCCTGCGTCTGGTACCTGATCATCACCTCGATCCTGTACGTCGGCCAGTCGTTCATCGAGCGGCACTACGCCCGCGGGGCCACCAGACACGCGCCGCAGAGCTTCTGGGCCTTCCTGACCTTCCGCCGGCGCCGTCCCTCGGAGGTGACGTCATGACCGTCCCCATGGTCCACGCCCACGCCGTACGCAAGCACTTCGGCCACCTCGAGGTCCTCAAGGGCATCGACCTGGACGTCCAGGCGGGGGAGGTCGTGGTGATCCTCGGCCCCTCCGGGTCGGGCAAGTCGACATTCCTGCGCTGCGTGAACCACCTGGAGACCATCGACGGCGGCTCCATCTTCGTGGACGGGGAGCTGATCGGGTTCCAGGCGTCCGGCGGCAAGGTGCGGCACCTGCGCAAGCGCGAGATCACCCGCCAGCGGCGGGAGATCGGCATGGTCTTCCAGCAGTTCAACCTGTTCCCGCACTTCACGGTGCTGCAGAACGTCATGGAGGCCCCGGTCGGCGTCCGCCGCGAGTCGCGCGAGCAGGCCCGGGAACGGGCGTCCGGCCTGCTGCGCCGCGTGGGGCTGGAGGACAAGGCGGGCAGCTATCCCAGGCAGCTCTCCGGCGGGCAGCAGCAGCGGGTGGCGATCGCCAGGGCGCTGGCGATGCGGCCCAAGCTCATGCTGTTCGACGAGCCGACCAGCGCGCTGGACCCGGAGCTGGTGGGTGAGGTGCTGGCCACCATGAAGAGCCTCGCGGAGGACGGGCTGACCATGATCGTGGTGACCCACGAGATCGGGTTCGCGCGGGAGGTGGCCGACCGGGTGGTGTTCATGGACGGCGGCGTCGTGGTCGAGTCGGGCACGCCGAAGGAGGTCCTCGACAACCCCACCAGCCCGCGCACCAAGGCCTTCCTCAGCCGCGTCCTGTAGCCCCCACACGCCGCCTTCGCCCCTGCCTGGCCTCCGCCGCCCTGCCCCATGCGCCTCCCTTCTGCGCGCACGGCCTCGTCCCCGCCCTCACGGACGCACCACGACCGCCCCCCTTCCGGCCGATCGCTCCCTTCTCCCCGAAGGACGGATGGCGCGGGCGGGCCTATCGTGGGTGGGATGGAGACCCAGCGTTTGATCATGCGCAGATGGCGCGACGAAGATCGGGAACCATTCGCCGCGATGAACGCCGACCTCGAGGTGATGGAGCACTTCCCCGCCCCGCTCACCCGCCCGGAGAGCGACCACTTCGTCGACAGGATCGAGGAGGAGTTCGACAAGGACGGCTACGGGCTGTGGGCGCTGGAGGTGCGCGGGAGCGGCGAGTTCATCGGCTTCGCCGGCCTGATCTGGCAGACGTTCGACGCGCCGTTCCTGCCCGCGTGGGAGATCGGATGGCGGCTGGCACGGCCCGCCTGGGGCCACGGGTACGCCACCGAGGCGGCCAGGGAGGTGCTCGGGCACGCGTTCGAGAAGGCCGGGCTGGACGAGATCGTCTCCATGACGGCCAAGAGCAACACCCGCTCCCAGGCCGTGATGAAGCGCCTGGGGATGACCCACCTGACCGACTTCGGTTACCCGCGGCTGGCGCCGGACCATCCTCTGTTCCCGCACGTGGCGTACCACATCAAGCGCCCGTAGGGGCGCTCATGGCGTAGAGGACGTCGCGCAGAGCGGGCTCGCGGCCGCGTAGCCAGACCAGCCGCAGCGCCAGCGCGGGAGCCTCGAAGCCGAGCCGCACCAACGCGCCGGAGGCCAGGTCCGGCTCCAGCGCGAAGTCAGGCAGCAGCGCGCTGCCGAGCCCCTGCCTGGCCCATTCGCGGGCGGTGGCGATGCTGGTCAGCTCCCTGCGCGGCACCTCCGCGCCGAACGCCCGGTCGGCGGCCAGCCGGATCGAGCAGCCCGGCGGGCTGACCAGCAGCGGCTCCCGATCCCCGTCCGGCGCCGCGACCAGCGCCAGCCCGACCTCACCCACGTCCAGGAAGTCCAGATCGGGCGTCACCGGCCCGGAGCCGGGGTCGTGCGGCACGGTGAACCCGAGCCCGCCGATCCGCAGGCCCGTGTCCAGCAGGAGCACCGCGTCCAGCTCGCCGCCCGCCACCCCGGCCAGCAGCGACTGCCTGGTGTGCGAGCGCACGTCCACGTCCAGGTCGGGACGGCGTTCCGCCAGGCGGCGGATCACGGCGGGCATCCTGGCCGCGGCGAGCATCTCCAGCGCCCCGATCCGCACCTTGCGCCGCTGCCCGGTGACGGCGCGGCGCACCTCGTCGGCGTGGTCGAGCAGGCCCTGTGCCCGCGCCAGCAGCGTGGCACCCTGCTCGGTCAGCCGCATGCCCTGGGGCGTGCGCTCGAAGAGCGCGACCCCGAGGCTCCGCTCCAGCCGGCGCACCTGCTCCGACACCGACGCGGGGGCGAGGCCGAGGCTGTTCGCCGCCCCGGTGACGGTGCCCGTCCCCGCCACCGCGACGAACCCCCGCAACTGCCGCAAGTCCATGGCCGCCAGCATACGGTTTTCCCGAACGCCCCCTGAGGTCGCGCCTGTTGAGGGTGGATGTGGCGTTTCAGCAGGCTGAGGCGCATGATGTTCGGATTCTCCCTCGCCTACTTCCTCGTGATCCTCGACACGACCGTGCTGACGATCGCGCTGCCCGATCTGCGGGCCTCGCTCGGCGGCTCGCTGGCCGGGCAGCAGTGGGCGGTGAACGCGTACACGGTCGCCTTCGCCGCCTCGCTGCTCGTCGGGGGAGCGGTGGCCGACCGGTACGGCGCGGCCCGGATCTTCAAGGCCGGTGTGGTGGCGTTCGGCGCGATCTCGCTGCTGAGCGCTGCCGCGCCGCACCTGGGCGTGCTGGTCGGGCTGCGGGCTCTGCTCGGTGTGGCGGGCGCGCTCTGCACGGGCGGCTCGCTCGGCCTGCTCCCGCAGCTCTTCCCCGACCCGGCCGCCCGCGCCCGCGCCACCGGCCTGTGGGCGGCCATCACCGGCACCGCGCTCGCCGCCGGTCCGCTGCTCGGCGGTCTCCTGGTGGACCTGTACGGCTGGCGCGCGGTCTTCCTGCTCAACCCGCCCCTCGCCCTGATCAGCCTGCTGGCCATGCGCCGGGTGAGCTCGCCGCGCGGCCACCGCGGGATCGACTGGCGGGTCCAGGCGCTGGCCTGCGCGTTCCTGGGCCTGGTGGCGCAGGCCCTGATCGGCCCCTCGGTCCTGGCGGGCGTCGCGGCCGTGGCCGTACTGGCGGTGCTGGTGCCGGTGGAGCGCCGCAGCCACGCCCCCGCGCTGCCCGGCGGCCTGCTCGCCGCCACCTGGCCCGAACTGCTCGCCGGCACGGTGGCCAACTTCGCCTTCTCCGGCGCCCTGTTCGTCCTCACCCTCCTGCTGCAGGACACCCGCCACCTGGACCCGCTGGCCGCCGGGCTGGCCTTCCTGCCGCTCACCCTCCCCATGACCGTGAACCCACTGCTCACCGGCCGCCTGGTGGCCCGCTACGGCCCGCGCCCGCCGATCCTGTGCGGCCTCACCCTGCTCGCGACCGGCCTGGCGGGGGTCGCCCTCACGGACGCGCTGGCGTTGTGGCTGGTGGTGATGGGGTTCGGGCTGTCGTTCGTGCTGCCCGCGCTGATGGCGGGCATGGTCAACAGCGCTCCGCCGGGGACGGCGGGCACCGCGGGCGGCGTCCTGAACGCGTTCCGCCAGGCCGGCGCGACCCTCGGCGTGGCGGTCATGGGCGTGGTCGGCCGGCCCCTGCTGGCGGCGGCCGTCCTGACGGCCCTGACCTGCCTGTGCTACGCGGCGGCCGCCTGGCGCGCCCGCACGGCCGCCCTGACGATGCGGGTATCGTGATCGGCTGGGGTTTGTCCGGGGATGGCGAGGTGGACCGTGCGTTTCCAGCATTCGAGTGACATCTGGCGGGACTTCCCGGAGCTCGTGCCCGGCGTGCTCGTCGCGTCCGGCGTCTCGGCGGGCGTCTCCGTCGACGACCAGGTCTCCCGGTTCGGCGAGCTCGCCGCGGAGCGGCTCGCGACCTCCTCGGAGGGCGAGCTGCCGGAGATCCAGGCGTGGCGGCGGGCGTTCTCGAAGATGGGCCTCAAGCCGACCCAGTACCGCTGCGCCTCGGAGTCCCTGCTGCGCCGCTTCAGGAAGGAAGGCGCGCTGCCGCGCCTGCACCCGCTGATCGACCTCTGCAACGCGGTCTCCATCGCGTACGCGATCCCGGTGGCGGTGTTCGACGTCTCCAAGATCACGCAGTATGTAGAGGTCAGGTACGCGGCGGGCGACGAGACGTACCTGACCTTCTCCGGCGAGACCGAGCACCCGCCGCCCGGCGAGGTGATCTTCGCCGACGCGGAAAGCAGGGCCCACGCCCGCCGCTGGACCAACCGCCAGAGCGGCCTCTCGGCCGTCCGCGACACGACCACCGACGTCCTGATCGTCGCCGAGGCGCTGCACGACACGGCCGGGAAGGACGTCGACTCCCTCCTGGCCACGCTCTCGGACGAGCTGGCCGCCGTCTGGCCCGTGACACCGGACTCCGCGATCCTCGGCCCGTCCGAGCCCCGGTTCGAGTTCCCGGCGTGACGTTTCGCGACGTGAAACGGCCCGGGACCGTGATCGGTCCCGGGCCGTTCGCCGTGTGCGGGCCGGACTACACGTCGTAGTACAGCTCGAACTCGTGCGGGTGCGGGCGCAGGCGGATCGGGTCCACCTCGTTCTCCCGCTTGTACGCGACCCACGTCTCGATCAGGTCAGGCGTGAAGACGCCGCCCTCGAGCAGGTAGTCGTGGTCCTCCTCCAGCGCGTTGAGCACGTCGGTGAGCGAGCCGGGCACCTGCGGGATGTTGCGGGCCTCCTCCGGCGGCAGCTCGTAGAGGTCCTTGTCGACCGGCTCCGGCGGCTCGATCTTGTTGCGGATGCCGTCGATGCCCGCCATCAGCATCGCCGCGAAGGCGAAGTACGGGTTGCAGGACGGGTCGGGCACCCGGAACTCGATGCGCTTGGCCTTCGGGTTGGAGCCCGTGATCGGGATCCGGACGCAGGCCGAACGGTTGCGCTGGGAGTAGACCAGGTTGACCGGGGCCTCGTAGCCGGGGACCAGGCGGTGGTAGGAGTTGACCGTCGGGTTGGTGAAGGCCAGCAGCGACGGCGCGTGCTTGAGCAGGCCGCCGATGTAGTAGCGGGCCGTGTCGGACAGGCCCGCGTAGCCGACCTCGTCGTAGAAGAGCGGCGAGCCGTCCTTCCACAGCGACTGGTGGCAGTGCATGCCGGAGCCGTTGTCACCGAAGATCGGCTTGGGCATGAACGTGACCGTGTGGCCGTACTCGAGCGCCGTGCTCTTGATGATGTACTTGTACAGCATCAGGTTGTCGGCGGTCTTGAGCAGCGTGCCGAACTTGAAGTCGATCTCCGCCTGGCCCGCCGTGCCGACCTCGTGGTGCTGCATCTCTACGTCGATGCCGCACTCGATGAGGTTGCGCACCATCTCGGAGCGCAGGTCGGTGAAGTGGTCCATCGGCGGGACCGGGAAGTAGCCGCCCTTGTAGCGCGGTTTGTAACCGAGGTTGCCGCCCTCGGTGGCCTTGCCGGTGTTCCAGGCGCCCTCGATGGAGTCGATGTAGTAGTAGCCGGCGTTCTGCTTCGTCTCGAAGCGCACGTCGTCGAAGATGTAGAACTCGGCCTCAGGGCCGAAGTAGACCGTGTCGGCGATGCCCGTGCCCCGAAGGAACTCCTCGGCCTTGCGCGCGACGTTACGCGGGTCGCGGCTGTAGGCCTCGCCGGTCAGCGGGTCGTGCACGAAGAAGTTCAGGTTGAGCGTCTTGTGCTGGCGGAACGGGTCCACCACGGCGCTGGACGGGTCGGGCAGCAGAAGCATGTCGGACTCGTGGATCGCCTGGAAACCGCGGATCGACGAGCCGTCGAACATGAGTCCGTCGGTGAAGACGCTCGCGCTGAAGTTTTCTACCGGGAAGGTGAAGTGGTGCGTCGTCCCCGGCAGGTCGGTGAACCTGACATCGACGAATTGCACCCCTTCGTCACTGATGAACTTCAGGACGTCGTCGGCGGAGTTGAACACTCTCGAACCTCCCTGGGGACTGGCCATCATGCCGACGCTAGGGCGTGGCCGTTTCCGTGTGGTGTCTCGATTGTTTCGCACATGTTACGCAGGTCAGGTGCCCTGCGTAGCGACGCATCCCTCGGAATCGTCCTCTTCCAGCTCGTACGGATCCACGGGCGCGCCGGTCGGCGCCACCGTACCCCGAGGTGAATCCTCGTACACGGGATGGATGAAGCCGTCGCGCGTGTCGCAGCTCGCCGGGGTGCTGCTCGCCCCCCAACGCAGCGGCCACGCGACCAGCCGCCCCTCCTCGCGGTACAGCCACACGCGGCCCTTGGGATGGGCGACGACCCGGATCGTGGTGTCCGGCCGGCCCGGGCGGTGCACGGCGTAGACGACGATGTGGTTCAGCTTGAGCTCGACGCCGCGCCGCCAGCGGTCCTTGAACGTGCCCAGCTTGACGCGGCCGTGCACCTTGATCACATCGGTGGAGAACTCGGCCGTGCCCTTGGCGAACTGGATGACGTAGGCCGCCGAGCCCTTGTGCTTCTTCATGTCCCGGAGGAACCAGTCACGCTGGTCGGGGCTCAGGAGCTTGGTGAACGCCGACGGCTTGCCGCCCAGGACCGCCTTCTTGTCGAGGAAGGCCGCCGCCATCAGCTCGCGGGTCAGCTTCAGGCCCTTCGCGACGTCCTTCTTCGACAGCCCGCCCAGCGCCTTCGCCTCCGGCAACGCGAATCCGGCGGCCCCCTCGGCGTACTTCTCGGCGGGGGATCCGGCGAACGGGCTCGTCGGCTCCTCGCTCGCCCCCTCCGTCGGCTCCTCGGCGGCTTCGTCCGCCGGGTTGCCGGCGGGTTCGACGGCCGGCTCGGCGATCGGCACCGGTGGGTCGTCCACGACGACGCCCGAGGTGAGCAGATCGGGGCGGAAGGTCACGATCACACCCGCGGCGGTGATCAGCGAGGTGATCACGGCCATCGCGATCCAGGCCCGCCCGATCCGCCGCTGCGGCTCGGACCCGTAGTCCCCGTGTCCCCCGGATCCTCCGGATAAGCGCGCCGACCTGCTCTCGCGCCTGGCTAAGCGGTCGGTACGCCGCTGTTCTTTCGCGCCTTTGACGGCCGCGGCGCGCATCCTGCGCTGTTGCTCCTCGTCTATCTGCGCGACCAGCTCGTTGAAGCGCGCGTCAAGGTCATCCCCGTGTGGCATGGCGTACATGATGGCCGTTCTGCGACGCGGTTGGGTCACGATGCCGACCGGCCCACCGGGCGGATACCGTTGAGGGCATGAGCAGCAAGGAGCCTCGGTGGACGCAGACCTGGCTGGGCGGGGTCAGGTCCGCCGGGGTCGATCTCGGATACCCGGGGGAGCGCCTGGGGCTGCCCGAGGAGGGCAGCGGGTCGATCGCCGGCTGGGGGCGCAGGATCGCCGCGCTGGTCATCGACTGGATGATCTGCACGTGGGTCGTCGTGCAGCTGCTGCTCAGGATCGACCCGGCCGAGCAGCCGTGGGCGCCCGCGGCCGTCTTCGCCGTGCAATACCTGATCCTGGTCGGGTTCATGGGGCAGACGTTCGGCCACCGGCTGGCGGGCATCAGGGTGGCCGCGATGGACGGCGGTGACCCGCGCTGGCTGCCCGTGCTGGTGCGCTCGGTGCTCCTGTGCCTGGCCGTGCCCGCCCTGATCTGGGACCGCGACCACCGCGGGGTGCACGACCGCGTCTCCAACACGATGGTCGTCCGCATGTAGCCGGGTAAAAAAACGTACCTGGTTCAAAAATGTACCCGGTACGGTTTATGCTGCCCTCATGGGGTTGAGGGAGCGGAAGAAGGAGCAGACGCGGCGGCGGATCGCCGAGGTGGCGCTGCGGCTGTTCGACGAGCGCGGCTACGACGCGGTGACCGTCAACGAGATCGCCGAGGCGGCCGGGGTCGCCAAGGTGACGCTGTTCAACTACTTCCCGACCAAGGACTGCCTCGTCACCGAAGGGGTCAAGGAGGACCTGGCGGCGATCGTGGCCGGGCGGGGCGAGGGGCGCTCGCCCCTTCAGGCGCTGCGCGAGCACTACCGCTCGATGGCCGCCCGGGGCGCGGGAGCGGTGGACGTCGAAGCGCTGCTGGCCAGGGTGCGGGTGATCGGGTCGAGTCCGGCCCTGATGGGCGCGCTGCACGCGATGCACATGAGCGAGCGCCACGAGCTGGCCGAGGCCCTCGGGGAGGCCTACCCCGGCGACGATCTGACCGCGCGGCTCATGGCCGGGCAGATCACCGCCGCCGTCACCACCATCCAGGAGGCCTTCTTCCATCGCATCGCGACGGGCGAGCCGCTGGAGGAGGCGGGCCGGCGCCTGGCGGGTGACGTGGAGCTGGCCTTCGACCTCCTGGAGCACGGCCTCACATACGCAAAAAAGGGGATAAATCATGAAAAAGGGGATCAACTATGATGTCGGGTTCCTGCCGGGCGACAGCCTGAGCCGCAGGTCGTTCCACATCGAGGACGTCCGGCGCGACATGCGGACGATCGCGGAAGACCTGCACTGCGCGTCCGTACGCATCTCCGGCCGCGACCCCGAGCGCGTCGAGGCGGCCGCCAGGGAGGCCGCGGCGGCCGGGCTGGAGATCTGGTTCACCCCGTTCCCCGTGGACCTCACGCAGGACGCGATGCTGGAGGTCTTCGCGGACGCGGCCCGGCGCGCCGAGTCGGTGCGCCGCGACGGAGCCGAGGTCGTGCTGGTCACCGGCTGCGAGATCACCGCCTTCGGCCACGGCTTCATCGACGGCGACGGGTACGGCGACCGGCTCGGCGCCATGATGGCCGGCGACATGGAGTGGTGGACGTCCCTCATGCAGGTCATGCCGCGCTTCAACGCCTACCTGGCGAAGGTGGCCGAGACCGTGCGGCCGCTGTTCGGCGGCCGGCTGAGCTACGCCTCGGCGCCGTGGGAGCCGGTCGACTGGGCCCCGTTCGACGTGGCGGGCGTGGACGCCTACCGCGCCGCCTACAACGCCCACGACTTCGCGGACGAGCTAAGCGCCCAGTTCAAGCACGGCAAACCGGTCGCCGTGACGGAGTTCGGCACCTGCGCGTACCGCGGTGCGGGGGAGCGCGGCGGCTCGGCCTGGGTGGTGCCCGAGGACGCGGTACGCGACGAGGGCGAGCAGGTGCGTTACTTCACCGAGCTGATGGACGTCTTCGAGCAGGAGGGGGTGGAGACCGCGCTGTGGTTCACGTTCGCCGCCTTCAACCGGCCCGGCGAGGCCGACCTGGGCTCCTACGGCGTGGTCAGGATGCTCGACGAGCGGCGCTGGGAGCCCAAGGAGGTCTTCCACGCCATGGCCGCTAGGTACGCGCGCAGCTGAAAATGGCCGTGCCCGGGAGGTGACGGCCGCGCAGCGGGCTCCAGCCGCCCCACACCCGCTCGTGCCCCTCCGGCCACTCGGGCTCCAGCAGCCCCGTGACGGTCAGCCCGGAGGTGACCAGCAGGTTCACCCAGTCACCCATGGTGCGATGGTGCTCGGCGTACGTGACCGTGCCCCGTTCGTCGTGCTCCTCGTAAGGGGAACGGTCGAAGTAGGACCGGTCGGACGTCAGCCCGCGCGGCCCCGGATCGTCCGGGAACGCCCACCGGATCGGATGGCTCACCGAGAACACGAAGCGGCCGCCCGGTCTGAGCACCCGCCGCACCTCGCGGAAGACGGCGAGCGGGTCGGCCACGAACGGCAGCGCCCCGAACGCCGAGCAGGCCAGGTCGAAGGCGGCCGCGGCGAACGGCAGCGACTCGGCGTCGGCCTGGACCACGGGCACGCACAGCCCCGTGTCGAGGTCGATGCGCTGGGAGTGGCGCAGCTGCCGGTGGGAGACGTCGAAGGCGGCCACCTGCGCGCCCTGCGTCACCAGCCAGCGGGCGCACTGCGCCGCCCCGCAGCCGATCTCGAGCACGCGCCGACCGCGCACCTCGCCGAGGAGGTGCGCGTCGGCCTCGTCGACGCCTTCGGGACACCACACGAACCCGGTGTCACGCAGGAACTCGCCGTGTTCGAGCTGGTAGTCGTCGGCGTTGCCGTCCCACCACCAGCGGTTGGCCCGTGCGGAGGAGGACAGCACTAGCGCATCTTGGGGCCGCGCGGCATGCGCGCGCCCTTGGGCATGGGGCCCTTGGGCAGCGGCATGTTCTTCGGCAGCGAGCGCAGCCGGTCCTTCACCTCGTTGACCGCGGGCTTCTTGAGGTTGCGCGGCAGCTTCATCAGGTGGCGCTGCAGCTTGCCGAGCGGCACCTGCCCCTCGCCGTCACCGCACTGGATGTCGTAGATCTCGATGCCCAGGACCACCCGCGCGACCCGCTTCTTCTCGGCCGCCAGCATCTTCGCCACCCGGTTGCCCGGCCCCTCGGACACCAGCACGACGCCCGGATAGCCGACCACGAGATGGATGAGGTCCTGGTCGCGGTTGACCGCGATGGCAGGGGTGACCTGCCAGTTGCCGCGCATGCCCTGCAGCACCGCCGCCGCGGCACCCGTCTGGCCGTGCAGGATCGAATATTGGGCCTTCTGGGCGAGCTGCCCGAAGACCACCAGACCAACCGTGAGCGCGGCCAGCACACCGATGAACACCGAATACCACAAGTAGTCCGTGACCAGGCCGATCACGACGACCACAGCCAGCGTGCCCACCGCCGAAAGGAAGACGATGGGCAACCCCTTGGGGTTGGCCTGCTTGATGATCTGCGCGATCATGCGGAGCTGCTTGATGCGCCCCGGCTTCTCTGGATCCTCGGACTTTGCCATGCTCTGAAGGATACAAACCAACAGGTGCGGTATGGAAAACGTGACCCCGTCATTTCGCGCCCGGCTAGATCTTCACGGTCGCGGACAGGCGCGGATCGGCCGCGTGGCGGCCCGCCTCGACCGTGTGAACGCCCTCAACGGTCCGCCAGCCGCCCTCCTCCCAGACCTGGAAGGTCCGCTCGGGCAGGAACACGGTCGTGATCACGGTCTCCCCGGGCGCCGCCTCGACCACGTCGAACCCGGCCAGCGCCCTGTCGACGTACACCTGCACGACCTCGCGGCCCGGGCGGTCGCCGGTGTTGGTGACCGCCACCGTCACGCTCGTGCCCTCGGCCGCGATCGAGTCGTACGACCAGGTGGTGTAGCCCAGGCCGTGCCCGAACCAGAACGCCGGCGCGCGGCGCGTGCGCTCCCACGCCCGGTAGCCGATCGAGGTCCCCTCCTCATAGGCCACCACACCGTCCACCGGCGTCACGTCGACCACGGGAGCGTCCTCCAGCCGCCGCGGCCACGTCGTGGGCAGCCGCCCGCCCGGCTCGGCGTCCCCGAACAGCACGTCCGCCAGCGCCGCCCCCGCCTCCTGCCCGGGGAACCAGGTGAGCAGCACGGCCGCCACCTCCTCCGCCCACGGCAGCTCGACCGGCGAACCCGCGTTGACCATCACGACGGTGCGCGGGTTGGCCGCGGTCACCGCGCGGATCAGCTCGTCCTGCCGCCCCGGCAGCCTGAGGTCCGCGCGGTCGAAGCCCTCGCTCTCCACCTCGGGCGTGGTCGCGGCCACGACCACCGCCACGTCGCACTCCGCCGCCACCCGCGCGGCCTCGGCCATGAGCTCGTCCTCGCCGGGGCCGGGGTTCGCGTGGCCGGCCGTGAAGGACACGAACGCCATCCCGCCGAACGCCCCGGCCGGGTGCGTCACGACCACCTCGTACGCCTGCCCGGCGGCCATGGGCAGGCTGATCCGCCGCTCGGGCGGCGACAGGAACGCCATGGCGGGGTCGTCGCCGTCCGGGCCGATGCTCTCGTCGAAGACGCTCTCGCCGTCGACGGCGACGGTGAAGGCGCCCACACCCGCGACCGACAGCTGGTGCTCGCCTGAAACGTCCGGTGTGTACGTGGTACGCAGCCGGACCGCCGCCAGCCGGTCGCCGTCCACGCCCGGCGGCAACTGGCCGATCCACCGCGCCTTGGCCGTGGCCAGCGGCTGCTCCGACAGCACCGCGCCATCGGCGTCCAGGAAGGCGGCCGTGGCCGGGCCGGGGAGCGGGGACAGGCGGATCCGGGGATCGGTGCCGAGCGCGTACCGGACCTCGGCCCGCTCGCCGAGCCCCTGCAGCGGCGAGACGATCCGGCCCGGGAAGACCTGCGCGCTCCCGCCGCCCATGACGCGCGCCTCGGCGGCGGCCGCCCCGATCAGGGCGATGGTCCTGATCTGCCGGAACGGCAGGATGCCGTCGTTGGTGAGCAGCGTGAAGCCGCGCGTGGCCACCTCACGCGCCAGCGCCACCCCGTCGATGGCGGGCCACTCATCGGCGGCCGGCGTTTCCGCGGCGTCGGTGGCGGGTCGCTCCTCGGTGGGTGGGGGCTCCGCGCCGTGCAGGGCCCCGACGCGGTGGGCCAGGCGCAGGATGCGGCGCACCCGATCGTCCACGACCGACTCGGGCACCCGCCCCTCCCGTACGGCGGCCTCCAGCCTCTCTCCCCACGGCCCGTGCGGGCCCGGCATCGCCACGTCGGTGCCGCCCAGCGCCGCGGCCTCGGTCGTACGCACCGCCGTCCAGTCCGACACCACGAACCCGTCGAACCCCCACTCGCCCTTCAGCACCCCGTTCACCAGCTCGGCGTGCTCGGTCATGGTCGTGCCGTTCACCGAGTTGTAGGCGGTCATGAGGCCCCACGCCCCGGCCCGCACCACCCGCTCGAACGGCCGCAGATAGACCTCGCGCAGCGCCTTCTCGCTCACCCGGACGTCCGCGGTGAAGAGGTCGGTCTCGAAGTCGTTGGCCACGAAATGCTTCGGGGTGGTGGCCACCCCGCCCTCCTGGACACCCTCGACGTACGCGGCGCCGATCTCGCCCGTCAGGTACGCGTCCTCGGAGAAGCACTCGAAATGCCGGCCGCCGAGCGGGGAGCGGTGCAGGTTGATCGTGGGGGCGAGGAGCACGTGCACGCCCTTGCGCCGGGCCTCCTGAGCCAGCAGCCGGCCCGCCCGGCGGACCAGGTCCACGTCCCAGGTGGCGGCCAGCGCGGTCGGGCTGGGCAGCGCGATCGAGGGATCGACCGCGCTCCACTGCTCGCCGCGTACGCCGATCGGGCCGTCGCTCATGACGAGCCGATCGAGGCCGATCTCGGGCAGCGGCGGGAGCGACCACATGCCGGCCCCGGTGAGCAGGCGGACCTTGGTGCGGAGGTCGAGCCGGGCGATGAGTTCGTCGAAGTCCACGAGCCCAGTCTTCACCAGCTCGCGCCGGGCTCAAATGAGGCTCGGGCGGGGCTCATGGGGGCTCAGGCGAGGTCTCAGGCGAGGGCTCAGGCGGAGGGCTCAGGCGAGGGCTCAGGCGGAGGGCTCAGGCGGAGGGCTCAGGCGGTGGCGAAGAACTCCAGGAGCTCGGGCACCAGCGCCTGCGGGGCCACGTTGTGCGCCTGGCCCTCCAGGACCCGCCGTACCGCGCCCGGTACGGCCGCCGCGACCGCCAGCCCCGCGTTCGACATCCACCCGGGGCTGTCCTCGCCGTTCAGCACCAGCGTCGGCTGCCTGACGGCGGCCAGCCGCCCGGCGGGCAGCGCGTTGCCCGGCCCCAGCACGGCGGCCTCGTAGGCGAGGGTGTGGGCCAGCGCCTCCACCTGCGCCCAGGACGGCTGCGCGCGCATCGCGGCCACCGCCTCCGGCGGCGCCTCGGCCGCCTCCACCATGAACCGCTCGACGGCCTCGCCCCGCCTGCCCGCCCTCACCAGCGCCTCCAGCCGCGCGGCGAAGTCGTCCGGGAGCGGGGGCGCGCTGTCGTCCACGTGGTACGGCGGCTCCCACAGGGCCAGCTTCGTGACGGCCGGGTTCCGTACCGCGGCCTCCAGCGCCAGCGCGGCCCCAGACGAGCCCCCGAACACCATGGCCGACCCGCCCGCCGCCTCGATGACCGCCGCCAGATCCTCGATCTCCCGCTCGACCGCGTACGGCTGGGTGTCCCCGCTGTCGCCGCGCCCCCGGCGGTCGTAGTCGTACACCGTGAACCACGGCGCCAGGGCGGCCGCCACGCCGGCCGGCGTGACGTGGCCCCGCACCCCGAACGCGCCGTGGACCAGGACGACCGCGGGCCCCTCGCCGTAGCTGTCGAAGGCGATGACGGTCCCGTCCGCCGAGATCGCCTTGCCGCTCAGGCGGCCGGCTGCGCCAGGCACAGCGCCTCCCAGTGGTGTCCGTCGAGGTCGGCGAAGCCGCGCTGGTAGCGGATGCCGTCCTCCTGCTTCACGCCCGCCGGGGTGGCGCCGAGCGCCAGCGCCTTGTCCACCAGCTCGTCCACCTGGGCCGGGTTCTCCATGCCCAGCACCAGGATCGCCTCCGTGGCCGTGTCGGCGGCGGCGATCTCCTTGGTGATGTACGAGCCGAACGTCGGCTCGGTCAGCAGCATGACCTGGGTCTGCTCACTGATGATCACCGACGCCATGCCCTCGGCCATGCCGAACAGGTTGAAGCCGAGTTCGGCGAAGAACTTCTTCGACCGCTCGAGATCCTTGACCGGCAGATTGACGAACAGCTGCATTTTCCTCATCCCTTCCTTCAATGTGCCTTCAGTCTGCCGATCGAAGGGGGTGCCGGTCTTGGATCTGGGTGCCAGGCGGATTGACGTTCAGCGCACGGTGTTCAGCGCACGGTGTTCAGGCGCCGGTATTCGGCGGGCGGCATCCCGTACGCGCTCTTGAAGAGCCTGCTGAAGTGGGCCGAGTCCGGCAGCCCCCACCGGGCCCCGATCTCGCTCACGGACCGGGTGCCACCCGATGCCAGCTCCGCGCGGCACCGCTCCAGCCGCCGCTGCCGGATCCAGGCGGCCACCGTGGTGTGCTCCGCCTCGAACAGCCGGTGCAGGTAGCGCACGGAGATGTGGTGCGCGGCGGCGACGGCGGCCGGGTCGAGGCCGATGTCGCCCAGTCGCTGCTCGATGAAGGCGTGGATCTCCATCAGCAGCACGCGCTGCCGGGAGTCCTCCGGCAATGCCCGCGTCAGCTCGACGCGTTCGGCGACGGCGGTGCTGACCAGGTCGGTCACGATGCCCGACAGCCTGGCGGCGCTGCCCGGCCGGTACGTCTCGATGTCCTCGGCCACCCGGCGCAGCAGCGGCACGGCCAGCGCGGCGGCGCCGGTCTCGGCGGTGATGGGGACGGCGGCGAGCGCGTCCACGGCGCCGGACGGCAGCGCGAGCAGGTCGCGCGGGAAGCTGAACAGCGCGAGCCGCACCGCCGAGTCGTAGGCCAGCTCGTAGGGCCTGGTGAAGTCGTAGATCGCGAAGTCGCCCCGGCTGAGCTGCGCGTCCCGCCCGTCCTGGGAGAGCCGCGGGCTGCCCTCCAGGGCCAGCACGACGCGGTACATCTCGGGGCTGCCGCTGTCGATCATGCCCGGGGTGCGGTGCACGCTGTGGGGCGTGGACGTGCGGATCCGGCCGACGGTGACCGAGCCCAGCCCGCCGGTCACGATCTCGCCCCGCAGCGGGGCGCCGGGGGCGATCCTGCAGTCGAGCGGGCCGAGCGTGTCACACACGATGCTCCGCCAGGCGTCGTGACGTCGCTTGGCGGGCAGGTCGCTCGTGCGGATCAGAACCGCCATGTCCGCTCCCGGGGTCGCCTTCTTGCCATGCTAGTGCCGTATTTGCAACATTTGCCGGTGATGGGCTTCGACCGACAGGAGCCGAAAGCCCGGTTATGGTGCCGGGTCGTTGACCGTGCGGAAGGTCACTGACACGCGCCGCGTGCGCGGGACGCGGCCTGCCGCGGTGGGGTCGCTCTTGCGTGCGGCGATGCTGTGACGCCAGGTGTATCGGGCAGGTCCTGACATGACGCACAGGCTGCCGGGGGCGAGAGATATCGCCACCTTCGTACCGTCCGCAGGATGGGTGAAGTCCATGACGCAGGCGGAGCCCAGGGAGATCGCGGCGACGACCGGGCCGAAACAGGGCACGCAGTCGACGTGTGGGCTGATGCCCTGCCCCGGCTGGTACTCGTTGATGATCACTTGGTTCGCTTCGCCGTCCATGATCCCTTCGCGGACCAGGCGTACGGCCTGCTGCCGTGCCCATCCCGGGATCGGTGGAGCGGCGGCGATCAGGGGATCCCTCGCCACACTTCGGCGGCCGTAGTCGTAGCGGTGGCCGTAGTGCTGCACTCGTCTTCGCAGTTGTGTCGACCACTCGGCGGCGCCGAGGGACGAGAGCAACGACGCGCAGGCGTCGGGAGCGAGCCAGCCGGCGATGTAGCGCAATCCCGGGACCATCTCATCGCGAGACGCCGGCGGGAGGCCGTCAAAGGACAGTTGATCGAAAGACTCCGGCATGCCGAGAACAGTAACCAGCCGTCAAAGGACTTCGAACGATTTTGCGGTGGCGGGGTCATGAGCGTGGCCGGGTATGAAGCAGCCCCGGGACCGTACGGGTCCCGGGGCCGGAGGTTGGGAGGTCAGGCCGTCTGGCGAGCCTCGATGGCCTGCTTGTAGAGGCGGCCCGCCCGGTACGACGAGCGCACGAGCGGCCCCGAGAGCACACCGGCGAACCCGATGGCCTCGGCCTCCGCCTGCAGCTCCACGAACTCCTCGGGCTTCACCCACCGCTCCACCGGATGGTGCCGGGGAGTGGGCCGCAGGTACTGGGTGATGGTCAGCAGGTCGGTGCCGGCCGCGTGCAGGTCGCGCATGGCCTCGACGACCTCCTCGCGCGTCTCGCCCATGCCCAGGATCAGGTTGGACTTGGTGACCAGCCCGGCCTCGCGGGCCGTCGTGATCACCGCGAGGGACCGCTCGTAGCGGAACGCGGGACGGATCCGCTTGAAGATCCGCGGCACCGTCTCGACGTTGTGCGCGAACACCTCGGGCCGGCTGGAGAAGACCTCCTCCAGCTGGTCGCGGTTGCCGTTGAAGTCGGGCACCAGCAGCTCGACGCCGCACCCGGGCAGCAGCCCGTGGATCTGGCGGGCCGTCTCGGCGTAGAGCCAGGCGCCGCCGTCGGGCAGGTCGTCGCGGGCGACGCCGGTCACGGTCGCGTACTTCAGGCCCATCTGCTGCACGGACTCGGCCACGCGGCGCGGCTCGTCGCGGTCGTACTCCTTCGGCTTGCCCGTGTCGATCTGGCAGAAGTCGCAGCGGCGCGTGCACTGGTCGCCGCCGATGAGGAAGGTCGCCTCGCGGTCTTCCCAGCACTCGTAGATATTGGGACAGCCCGCCTCTTCACAGACCGTGTGCAGGCCCTCCCGGCGCACGAGCGATTTCAGCTCGGTGTATTCGGGGCCCGTCTTCAGCTTGGTCTTGATCCACGGGGGCTTGCGCTCGATAGGGGTTTCGGCGTTACGCACCTCCAGGCGGAGGAGCTTTCGGCCTTCAGGGGCAACGGTCACGTCCCCAGCTTACGTCTCCTGGAAATGCAGCCCGGCCGGGGGTCACGAGATGAGGCCGAAGCCGCGGATCGCGCGCGTGTAGTGGGCGAGCAGTTCGTCGTCGACGCGTTCGGACTCACGCGTGCCGAGCAGCTCCGAGTGCGGGGGAGTGGTGAGCACCCCGTCGTCGGTGAGCCTGGAGCGGGCCAGCGCGCCCTGCCTGATGGCCGCCACGCTCTCGCCGCGCAGCGCCGCCGCCTGCATCGGCGCCAGGTAGCCGCCGCCGGCCAGCCCGTCGAGCTCGGCGAGGTCCTGTTCGGAGGCGGCCCGCCGGGCCAGCTGCCGCTGCCGGGCCAGGGTACGGCTCTCGCCGGCGCGGGCCAGCCGGGTCAGCGCGTACCGGACCAGGAGCACGGGCCCGCCGAGCACCCGCCCGAGCATGCGGCCGAACATCCCCGCCACCTCGTACGTGGTCCCCGGGTGGTCCACCGCGCCCAGCGAGGAAGCCGCGATCTTGGTCTGCGCCTCCTCCCTGATCCGCAGCGGTTCGGCCCCCAGCAGCGCGTCCCGCCACGCCTCCAGGGTGAACAGCGCCCCGCTCACGACGAGCTCGTCGCCGGTCGGCACCCGCGCGTACGCCGTGGCCAGCAGGGCGACCCGCTGCTTGGGCGGCAGCGCCAGCCACAGCGGCAGCCCGATCATCAGGACGGGGGTACGCAGCGGGCCCACGCGGTCGTAGCGCGTGTCGGGGTCCAGGTCCATGACGGCGACCTTGCGCGGCCGCCGGACGCCGACCCGGTCGGCCACGCGCTCCGCGGCGCCGTACAGCTCGGGCGCCGACGAGCGGTCGAGCACCTCGGCGTCGGCGGGCAGGCCGCCCAGGCGTGGCCGCAGCGCCCACGCGATGGCCAGGCTCGCGCCGCCGAACAGCCACGCGAGCAGGGAGCCGGGGTACCCCAGGATCACCCACGCGCCCAGCGCGACGAAGCCGAGCGTCAGCAGGTGGACCAGAAGGGCGAGTAAGAGAGCGAGGACACGCTTCACACGGCTGATCGTAGGCCGTGGGTCATCTGCGGAGAAGGTCCTCTTCGTGGAGATCGTACGACTCCATGCCGAGGGCCTCCGCCAGCCGCTTCTCCGCGATCGGCATGACCTCCTCCACCACGATGCGGCGGCCGGTCTCCGCCGACAGCGAGGAGACGCCGACGTCGGGGATGCCGCACGGCGCGATGCGGTTGAACCAGCGGGGGTCGTTGGCGCAGTTGAGGGAGAAGCCGTGCATGGTGACGCCGCGGGCGACGCGCAGCCCGACCGCGCCGAGCTGGCGGTCGGGCAGGCCCAGGCTGGGATCGCCGACCGCCCAGACGCCCCCGCGCCCCTGCACCTGTCTCGCCGTGACGCCGAAGTCGGCGCAGATCTGGATCATGGCCTCCGCGAGGCGGCAGGCGTACGCGTTGACGTCGGTGACGCCGACGATCGGGTAGGCCACCAGCTGCCCGGGCCCGTGCCAGGTCAGCCGGCCGCCCCGGTCGACGTCCACGACCGGGGTGCCGTCGGCCGGACGCTCGTCCGGGGCGGTGCGCTTGCCCGCGGTGTAGACGGGCGCGTGCTCGAGGAACAGGACGGTGTCGCTCAGCTCTCCGGCGACCCGCTTGCCGTGCACCCAGCGCTGCAGCGACCAGGCCTGCTCGTAGGGGACGTCGACGCCGAGGCGGACGATGGCGAGTGCGTGGGGATCGTCCCCGTCGATGGGGCGCATGAGCCTATTGTGCCGGTCCCGCCCCCGCGAAGGGTAATCAGGGGGTAAGGAGTCGAGGCTCGATCCTGAACTCCTTGACCCCGCCGGCCCCGTCGCTCTCCACCCGGTACGCGTAGCCGCCCGGCTCGACGGTCACCGCCTGGATGAACTCCGTGCCGACGTAATGGAGCCCCACGCCCTCGTCGGCGGCGTATCCGGACGGCAGCTCGCCGCCGGCCACCGACTCCTGCAGCAGCGGCCGGCGCTGCGGGTCGGAGTCGTAGTGGACGCCGCACGAATAGGGGAGCAGCGCCATCCCCTCGGCCCACACGCGCAGGTCAGGTCCGAAGGAGTCGGTGTTGCCGCCGACGTGCCAGCACAGCGCGCCCGCGCTCTGGCCGGAAAGCACCACCCCGGCCCGCCACGCCTCCTCGAACGCCTCGTCAAGGCCGTGCAACCGCCACAGGGCCATCAGGTTGGCCACACTGCCGCCGCTCACGTAGATCATGTCCTGTTCGAGCATCCACGCCCGGGGATCCTCGACATTGGGCATCGGGAACACGGTGAGATGGCTCAACTCGACGTCCCACCCGGCGAAGGCGCCGTACATCTTCAGGATCCAGTCGTCCGAGTCGCCCACCGCGGTGGCGACCAGGCCCAGCTTCGGCCGGTCCTGCCCGGTCAGGTCGAGGCCGTACCGCAGCAGCGCGCTGGCCTCGAGGAAGCTGTAGCGCCTGCTCGGGCGGAAGGATCCGCCCCCGATGGCGAGGATGTGTGACTGTCCTGACCGGCTCATGTCAAGATTCTCCCACCTGTTGAAGACGGACGGTTCACTACAGTACGGCGCTCAGCGCCTCGTCGAGGCGGGTATGGGCGAACACATAGCCGCTGTCGAGCAGCTTCCCCGGCTCGACGCGATGGCCGGGCAGCAGCGCCTCGCGGGCGAACTCGCCGAGCCCCGCGGACAGCGCGAAGCCCGGCACCGGGATCGGCACTGTGCCCTTGCGCAGGGCTTTTCCGAGGGTGCGGGTGAATTCGGCGTTGGTCACGGGCGAGGGCGAGGTGAAATTGACTGGTCCTGTAATGTCACGATTTTTCAAGACATGCACTGCGGCCCCGACCCAGTCGTCCACGGCGATCCACGACCAGTACTGCTTCCCCGACCCGAGCGGCGCCCCCAGCCCGATCCTGAAGATCGGCAGCATCCGGCCGAGCGCCCCGCCCTTCTCGCTGAGCACCAGCCCGGTCCGCATCTGCGCGGTCCTGACCCCGGCCTCGCCCGCCCGTCTGGCCTCGCCCTCCCAGCGCCCGCACAGATCCGCCAGGAAGCCGCTGCCCTTCCCCTGGCTCTCGTCGATCACCCGGTCGCCGGTGTCGCCGTAGAAGTCGACCCCGGAGGCGGACAGGAGCACCTCGGGCTTGCCGGACAGCGCGCCGATCGCGTCCACGAGCACCCTCGTGCCCTGGACCCGGCTGGCGACGAGCTCCCGCTTGTACGCCGGGGTCCACCGCCGGTCGCCCACGGACGCGCCCGCCAGGTGCACGACCGCCTGCGCCCCTTCGAGCGCGGCCTGGTCGATCTCCTGCTCGGCCGGGTCCCAGAAGGCCTCGTCGGCTTCGCGCGGGCGGCGCCGTACGAGCCGGACGACCTCCCACCCCTCGGCCCGCAACGCCGGCACCAGCGCCGACCCGAGCAACCCCGACGCCCCCGTCACGATGATCGCCATAGCCCCACAGTACGCCCGCCCCACGTCACGGACGCGCCAGCCGCGCCAGGCCCAGAGCAGGCAAACGGCCGGGCGGCCCCGGAAGGGGAGCCGCCCGGCCGCAAACGCCAGGATCAGGCCCAGGATCAGGCCCAGGATCAGGCCAGGCCGAGCTGGGCCTCGAAGCGGCCCTCCTCGAGACGGCGCTTGACCGTCGTGAGGAAGCGGGCCGCGTCCGCGCCGTCCACCAGACGGTGGTCGTACGTCAGCGCCAGGTAGACCATCGACCGGACCGCGATGACCTCGCCCTCAGGCGTGTCGATCACGACGGGCCGCTTGACGACGGCGCCGGTGCCCAGCATGCCGACCTGCGGCTGGTTGAGGATCGGCGTGTCGAACAGGGCCCCACGGCTGCCGGTGTTGGTCAGCGTGAACGTGCCGCCGGTGATCTCGTCCGGCGTCACCTTGTTGGCGCGCGTGCGCTCGGCCAGGTCGGCCGTCTTGCGGGCCAGCCCGGCGAGGTTGAGGTCGCCGGCGTTCTTGATGACCGCCGCGATCAGGCCGCGCTCGGTGTCGACCGCGATGCCCAGGTGCTCGACGTCGAAGTACGTGACCTCCATGGTCTCGTTGTTGATCGTCGCGTTGAGCTTCGGGTGCTGCTTGAGCGCCTCGATGGCGGCCAGCTCGAAGAACGGCATGAACGACAGCTTCACGCCCTCGCGGCGCAGGAAGTCGGCCTTCGCCTGGTCGCGCAGCCGCGCGATCTTGGTGACGTCGACCTCGACCACCGTGGTGAGCTGCGCGGCCGTCTGCAGCGACTCGACCAGCCGCTTCGACATCGTCTGGCGCAGCCGCGTCATCTTCTCCGTGCGGCCCCGCAGCGTCGTGTCGACCTCCACGGGCTCGGGACCCGCGGTGATCGGCGCCTGCGCGGCGGGAGCGGCGGCGGGCGCCGGCTGGGCGGCGGCCGGAGCCGGAGCCGCGGCGGGGGCGGCCTGGGCCGCGGCGGCCTTCTCGCGCTGGGTCTTGGCGGCCTCGAGCACGTCCTGCTTGCGGATGCGGCCGCCGACGCCGGTGCCGTTGATCGCGTCGAGGTTGACACCGTGCTCGTTGGCCAGCTTGCGCACCAGCGGCGTCACGTACGGGCTCTCACCCGACGGCAGCGGCGCGGCCCAGATGGTGGTGGCGCCCATCGTCACCGGATAGAGCCATGATGGGCATTCGCGCTGCGTGAGC